>DKXQ01000222.1 GCA_002493085.1 Lachnoclostridium sp. UBA7122 | reverse complement strand
TATTTGTATACCCAGATAAAGTTATGCTATCAAAATTTTTCTTTTTACTTGAGAAAATGTTTCCAAGAGGTTATAATTATAATAGCAATTATCATCTAATATGGAAGTGAGGTTAATTATGAATAAAGTTATAACTATTGGCAGACAGTACGGAAGTGGAGGACGTGAAATTGGACAGAGGATTGCACAGCACTACGGAATCCCATTTTATGATAACGAGCTGATAACAAGGGCAGCAAAAGAAAGCGGCTTTGCTGAGGAAACATTTGCAAGGGCTGAGGATAAGGCAAGCAACAGTTTGTTATATTCACTTGCAATGGGTATCAATTCATATGGGAGCCAGGATTTTGGATTTAATGGCCTGTCCCTTGATGACAAGGTTTTTTTAGCACAGTCTGATGTAATCAGAAAAGTTGCCGAAGAAGGACCATGTGTAATTGTGGGAAGATGTGCAGATTATGTATTAAAAGAATATGATAATGTAGTCAACATTTTTGTACAGGCAGCTTTGAGTTTCAGAATTAACAGGGCAGTAAATGAATATAACGATAATAAAAAATCTGCTGCAGATATCATTTTGAAAAATGATAAGCGCAGGTCAAATTATTATAACTACCATGTTGGGGAAAAATGGACTAACCTTATGAATTATGACCTGGTTATAAGAAGTGACTTAATGGGAATAGAAAATGCGGTAAAATCTATTTGTACCTATCTTGGCAATTAATTAATACAATTTAAACGGGGCAGGAGAGGGGGTGGCGGCTATGCATAATAGTCTTGAAACAATTAGGAATATAATAAGGGATAATGGGAACATCGTAGTTTTAGGAGGCATTGAAGTAATGCTTGAAACGGGCCTGAATGGGGTAAGGGCTGAACATATAGCATATGATATAGAACAAAGATATGGATATCCTAATGATGATATTGTATCTTCTTTGTTCTTTTCAAAACGGGTTGATATTTTTTATAAATATTATAAAGAAATTATACTTAACAAAGAGGAAATAAAACCTGCTTCTGTACATTATGGAGTTGCGAAATTACAGCGGTATGGGAAACTGGACACTGTTATAACACGCATGGTGTACAGCCTGTACCAGAAAGCAGGCTGTAATAATGTAATAGAGCTGCATGGTTCTGTTGAGGGAAACCGCTGTCCTGCGTGTGGAAAAATCTTTGGGGCAGATTATATAAGAAACGCTAAAGATGTACCAGAATGTGATATTTGTAATGTACCATTGAGGCCAGGCTTTTCACTTCTGGGTGAAATGATAGATAACGGCAAAATTACACAGGCAAGCTTTGCCGTAGAAAGAGCCAATATACTGCTTATACTTGGAGCACCAGTTAATTCAACACTGTGCAAGTATATGGTAAAATACTATAAAGGCAACAAGATGATACTGCTTAGCCATGAAGAAGTTCCTGGGGATTATACAGCCAATTACAGGGCATATGGAAATGTTGGCGAGATGTTTAGTTATATAATGGATTTTTAAGCTTTTCTTGACAGATATAAGCTGAAAAACTATAATAAATATTTGAGATACCAGTATGCTAAAGGCATATTGGAACTATAATACATATGGAGGTATTCATTTATGAAACAAAAAGTTATGGCAATTTTTCTAGCTACAGCTTTGGCAGCAGGGTCTGTTCCAGCAGCACCAGTTAAATATGCAAAAGCCGCTACTGCAAAAGTAGCATCAGTAGCTTTAGGTTATTCCCACAGTGCAGCCATTACTAAAAATGGAGATTTGTACTGTTGGGGCAATAATGATGCTGGACAGGTAGGCAATAATTCAGATGAACAGCAGGACAAACCAGTTAAAGTGTTAAGTAATGTAGTATCTGTAGCTTTAGGTGAAACACACAGTGCAGCCATTACTAAAAACGGAGACCTGTATTGCTGGGGAGCCAATGACAGCGGACAGCTTGGCCGCAAAACAGATGACAACCAGTATAAACCCATCAGGATTATGGGCAATGTAGTATCAGTAGCTTTAGGTAATGCACACAGTGCGGCAGTTACTAAAAATGGCCAGTTGTACTGCTGGGGAAGCAATTCTAACGGGCAGGTAGGCAACGGGTCAGAAAGCGACCAGTACGAACCAGTTAAACTTCCTATCCGTAATGTAGCATCAGTAGCTTTAGGCTATACGCATAGTGCTGCAGTTACAAAAGATGGGGAGCTGTATTGCTGGGGAAGCAATGACAATGGCCAGATAGGCAATGCACCGGCAACTGTATCAGAAGATGACGAAGACACTGAATACCAGGAAGACCAGAACAAGCCTGTTAAAATTTCTCTTAATAATGTAGCATCAGTATCCTTAGGTGAAATGCACAGCGCTGCAGTTACAAAAAATGGAGAAGTGTACTGCTGGGGCAATAACGACAGCGGGCAGCTTGGAGATGGTTCAGAAGAACAACAGGGCAGGCCAGTTAAGGTTTCTTCTCTCAGTAATGTAGCATCAGTGTCACTAGGAAGTACACACAGTGCAGCAGTTACAAAAAATGGAGACCTGTACTGCTGGGGAAGCAATGATTTAGGGCAGCTTGGAGATGGTTCAGGAGAACAACAGGGAAAGCCGGTTAAAGTTTCTATCAGCAATGTGGCATCAGTATCTTTAGGCAATGCACATAGTGCTGCAGTTACAAAAAATGGTGTATTATACTGCTGGGGAGCTAATGACAGTGGACAGCTTGGTGGTTTTTCAGGTGATGATAAAGACAGCCCTGGCATTGTAACAATAAGTACATCGGGCAAACAGTCTTCCAGCCAGGCTACTGCAGTCAGGGGCGATAAAACAACTATAAAAAAGATGAAATATGAAGTAATCAAAATAAATGCAGATGGCACAGGTGAGGTTACTTTAAAAGGAACTACTAATAAGAAAACTGATAAAAGTTTTAAGTCAGTCCAAATTGGCAACGATATAAAAATAAATAAAAAAGCATTTAAAATAACTGCAATAAGCAGTAACGCTTTCAGTGACTATAAAAATCTAAAATCAGTTACTATTGGTAAAAATGTAGCTAACATTGGCAAAAAGGCGTTTAACAATTGTAAAAAACTTAACAAAATTACAGTTAAGTCAGCAAAATTACAATCCATAGGCAGCAAAGCAATAAGTGGGATTGATAATAAAGCTAAAATAAAAGTTCCAAAAAATTCATTAAAAAGTTATAAAAAACTTTTTAAATCCAAGACTGGATTTAAAAAGACTATGAAAATAAGCAAATAAGCTAATTCAGAAATGGCAAACCAGTAGAAAAACAGGTTATGTTCCAAAAACCAGGGGCAAAATTAAAAAAATTTAGGAAAGGAAAAGCTATTAGATGAAATCCACAAAACCAGAAAAGCATACACGGTGGAACAGCAACTACAAATCGTGGGATTGTAGCGGCTCATCTAGCGTATACACTTTTGTATATGTTTTTAGTAGCAGGATAACATGAAGGAATTAAATAAAGAAGAATTTAAAAAAGAAATTGAAGATTATTTAAAGGTACTTTTCCGTAAGTCAATAGAAGAAGCTGATGACCAGCAGAAATTCCAGGCTGTTTCATATGCAGTAAAGGACTTTATTGTTGACCAGTGGATGGCAACTCATAAAACATATGAAGAACAGGATGTAAAAACTGTATATTACTTGTCAATGGAATTTTTGACAGGCAGGGCTCTGGGCAATATTATTATCAATTTAAAAGGAAACCAGGCTATTAAGGAAGCTATAGAAGAAATGGGGATGAACCTTGACATAATTGAAGACCAGGAGCCTGATGCTGCACTTGGGAATGGCGGTCTTGGCCGTCTCGCAGCATGTTTCCTTGATTCGCTTTCAACATTAGGTTATCCTGCGTATGGATGTGGGATACGTTATAAATATGGAATGTTCAAGCAGGTTATTGAGAACGGTTACCAGGTAGAAAGGCCTGATGACTGGCTTAAGTATGGCAATCCATTTGAAATCAAGAGACCTGAGTATGCTGTAGAAGTAAAGTTTGGCGGTTATGTTGCAATACGCAAGGATGAATGTGGCCGTGATAAGTTTATACAGGAAAATTACCAGGTAGTAAAGGCTGTCCCATATGACCTGCCTATAGTTGGATATAATAATAATGTGGTTAATACATTGCGTATATGGGATGCAGAGGCAGTTGACACATTTAACCTTGATTCATTTGATAAGGGCGATTACCAGAAAGCTGTTGAGCAGCAGAATCTTGCACGTACTATCTGCGAAGTACTATATCCAAATGATAACCACATTGCAGGAAAGGAATTACGCTTAAAACAGCAGTATTTCTTTGTGTCAGCAAGTGTACAAAGGGCGGTACGCAAATACCTTGAAAAACATGATGATATACGCAGGCTTCATGAAAAAGTCTGCTTCCAGCTCAATGATACACATCCAACAGTAACCGTAGCAGAGCTTATGCGTATATTGATGGATGATTATAATTTATCATGGGACGAAGCATGGGATGTAACAAATAAAACATGTGCATATACCAATCATACAATAATGTCCGAAGCCCTTGAGAAATGGCCTCTTGAATTGTTTTCAAGGCTTCTGCCAAGGATTTACCAGATTATTGAAGAAATCAACCGCAGATTTATAATTAAAATACAAGCTGCTTATCCTGATGACTTTAGTAAGATTGAAAAGATGGCAATAATTTATGACGGACAGGTTAAGATGGCGCATCTTGCAATAGCAGCAAGCTTTTCTGTAAATGGAGTAGCAAGGCTTCATACGGAAATTCTTAAGAACCAGGAACTTAAAGAGTTCTACCAGATGATGCCAGAGAAGTTTAACAATAAGACAAATGGTATTACACAGAGAAGATTCCTGCTTCATGGAAATCCACTTCTTGCAAACTGGGTTACAAGAAAAATTGGCGATGAATGGATAACAGACCTTTGCCATATTAATGAACTGTCAGCTTATGTTGATGATGAATTAAGCCAGAAGGAATTTATGAATATTAAATACCAGAACAAGATAAGGCTTGCAAAATACATTAAAGAGCATAATGGAATTGAAGTCAGCCCACGTTCAATATTTGATGTACAGGTTAAACGTCTGCACGAATATAAACGCCAGCTCCTTAATATCCTTCATGTAATGTATTTATATAATGAACTTAAGAAAAACCCGGATATGGATTTCTATCCAAGGACATTTATATTTGGTGCAAAAGCATCAGCAGGTTACAGACGCGCAAAATCTATAATTAAGCTTATTAACAGTGTTGCTGATGTTGTAAATAATGACAAGGGAATACAGGATAAAATTAAAATTGTCTTTATTGAAAATTACCGTGTATCCAATGCAGAACTTATCTTTGCTGCTGCTGATGTGTCTGAACAGATTTCTACTGCAAGCAAGGAGGCTTCTGGCACAGGCAATATGAAATTTATGCTTAATGGCGCTCTTACTTTAGGTACTATGGATGGTGCTAATGTTGAAATTGTAGAAGAAGTAGGTATAGACAATGCATTTATCTTCGGGCTGTCTTCTGATGAAATTATTGAACTTGAACACAACAGAAGTTACAATCCAAGGGAAATTTATAATACGGACTCAGAAATACGCACAGTTCTTACACAGCTTGTAGATGGAACTTATGCACCTGGCAATCCAGAAGAATTCCGTGAAATTTATAATTCACTTCTTGACGGGACGGATGGACGTCCAGATATGTATTTTATACTTAAAGACTTCCACTCATATGCAGATGCACAGAAGAGGGTAGAAGCTGCTTACCGCAATACAACAGGCTGGGCACGTTCTGCAATGCTGAATGTAGCTAAGTGCGGCAAGTTTTCATCAGACAGGACTATTGAGGAATATGTAAGGGATATCTGGCACCTTACTAAAGTAAAAGTTGATATACAGGATTAAAGACCAGGCAAATTTAAGAAAACTTTAAGAGTGTGCTGCATATAATTATGTTATTGTTATATGTAGCACGCTTTTTATTATTTTATAGAAACTTAGAGAGTTGATGTGGACTTGTCCGCTGAAAAGGAGGCAGGAATGAAAACAAAACAGCTTGCAGGAATAATAATAACTGGAATTGTTATAATAGCAACAGGAATAACTGGAATATTTGCCAATGTAATAAGTAACAGTATTACAGAAACACAGAACCAGGCTAAAAAAAGTATACTGGAAGGATTTTTGGAATCGCAGACTGATAAGACTGTAAGCCTGCCATCTGAAGATTTTATAGGTGTCCTGAATATTGAAGGAACTATAGAGGCCAGTTCAGTTTCAAGCTGGTCGTCTT
This sequence comes from Lachnoclostridium sp. UBA7122, assembly GCA_002493085.1. GTDB lineage: Bacteria > Bacillota > Clostridia > Lachnospirales > Lachnospiraceae > Butyribacter. Next base: position 22,503 of record DKXQ01000222.1, on the reverse strand, counting down.
CATCAGTATATAACCATGATTTATATATGAATTATGTTGACCAGATGATTGATGCAGATAATAATAAGGGTATTTTTTTGTATGTTGACAGTCCGGGAGGCACAGTTTACCAAAGTGATGAAATGTATCTTAAACTTATGGAGTACAAAGAAAAGACAAACCGCCCTGTATGGGCGTACTTTGCAGGAGAGGCCTGTTCAGGCGGCTACTACATATCAATGGCAGCAGATAAAATTTATGCAAACAGAAACTGCTGGACCGGGTCTATTGGTGTAATTATCTCTTTAATGAATTTTAAGAAATTATATGATAAACTTGGGATTAAAGAAACTGATATAACAAGCGGAAAGAATAAGGCTATGGGAGCTGCAGGCGCTGAACTGACTGATGAACAGAATGATATACTGCAAAGCCTTGTTGATGAGGCATATGACCAGTTTATCGATATTGTATGCAATGGAAGAGGCATGGATGATGAAACAGTACGCAGCATAGCAGATGGCCGCATATATTCGGCAAAACAGGCACTTGGCAATGGTCTTATTGATGAAATAGGCCAGTTAGAAGATGCAAAACTTGATTTGGCTGTTGCAAGCGGCCTGCCCGAAAACATAACATTCTTCTCACCAGACAATAAATTGTCAAGTCTTATGAGGCTGGTGCTTGGCACTGCTGAAAAAGTCATTCCAAAATCTGATGCCAGTCTGGCAGATGATATTATAAAAAATAAAGGAAACGGGGTGCTTATGTATTATGCAGGATAACACAGACGGGTTTATATATGCCGGTTTTTTTGTCCGCCTGGCAGCATACTTAACAGATATGGCAATAGTGTCATTTGCCAGTCTGGCAGTCCGTCTGCCAATATGGTTTACAAAAATTATTAATCCGGAAAATATACTTACAAAAGATTTTATCTTTAAATATTCTGTTGCAGATATATTATTTTATGGGCTGGCAGTTACATATTTTGTTCTTTTAACATATTTTACAGGTTCAACTTTAGGAAAAAAACTTTTTAATATAAAAGTTATTAGTGCAGAAGAACGCCCATTTACATTTTTTGAAATATTATACAGGGAAACAGTTGGCAGGTTTCTTGCAAAAGTTATAATATTTGCTGGTTATTTTATGGCAGGCTTAGACAGGCAGAAGAGGGGGCTGCATGATATGCTTAGTGACACATATGTTGTGTACTGCCATGGAAAAAGGTACATTAATCCTTAATACATTAACAAAATTCCCAAAATGGCTAAAAGAAAAATAAAGTGAATAAAAGAAAAATATCTGTTAAGAATATTAGCAGATACTATCTCAGCATCCTGGTACGTATCAGGGTGCTGTTTGTTCCTAAATAAGAAAAAAGGAAATAAGAATGGAGGATAATGTATGTTTGAAGGTAAAGAGTCATTTTGGAAGAAAAAGGGATTTTATTTATCAGCCTGTACGGCAATTTTATGTGTACTGGCAATAGGAACTGTATATTATAAGATTAGCTATCAGAATAATAATGGCCAAAATCTTTTTGCAGACTCTGCAACAACAGCACCAGATAATGCTACAAGTAATACAGCTGGCGGTCCAGCCATAAGCGAAGGTACAAATGATGTAAATGATAACAGCAGCAGTGAAGATGCAGTCAGTGTAGCACAGAATAATCCACAGGAAAAAGAAAATGTATCCCCACAGCCTGCCAGTACCCCTGCCAGCAGTGAAAATGCACAGAATACAGACAACAGCCAGACAGATAATACAACAGAAAAATATACAGCAGATACAAGTAAAGCAAACAAGGCAAAAAAAGAAACTGTCCTGGCAGATGCATCAAAAACTGATAAAGCACAGGGCAGTACAGAAAAGAAAAGCAGTAAAAAAGGTGCAGAAAAGAAAGATAATAACAATACTGGCAAAAACATAAAAAATACAGACAATTCTGTAGCAACTATGACAGAGCCAGATGCAAAAAATAAATTTGATATGGAAAAAGGGCTTCTCTGGCCTGTGGACGGAGATATAATATTAAAATACAGCATGAATAATACTGTATATTTCAAGACACTTGCACAGTATAAATGCAATCCAGCCATTATTATTTCCTCTGAAGAAGGAACTAATGTCAAGGCAGCAGCAGATGGCACAGTTTCAAAAATTACAAAATCGGATGAAACTGGCAATTTAGTAACAGTTGATATAGGAAGTGGATACTCAGTAACGTATGGCCAGCTTGATGACATAAGCGTTAAAGAAGGACAGTTTATTAAAGAAGGCAGTTCAATCGGCAAAATTGCAAAACCAACAAAATATTACAGTGAAGAGGGAAGTAATTTGTATTTACAGGTAATGGAAAATGACAAGCCTGTAGACCCTATGTTATTACTAAGATAATATGTACTAAAACAGCCGGCAGCCCCGCTTGTGCAAGCGGGAGCGGGCTTGTAAAGTTATACAATTATTTAAGTATTTTTTGCTTTTAATATATATTAATCTGTGGTATAATTCAAAAGCAGCGGATAATTAAGTATAACATAGAAAGGGATTATGCGCAAAACAGCGCAGAAATGGGAAAAATATGAGATATAAAATTGTTGGAAATACAATGCCGGCAGTAGAGGTAGTTTTTGATGCAGCAGGTGAATCAATGTATACACAGTCTGGTGGCATGGCATGGATGTCAGATGGAATAAAGATGGACACAAATACTACTGGTGGCATCTTAAAAGGCGTAGGAAGGATGTTTGCTGGTGAATCAATGTTTATGGCACACTACACAGCGGTAAAACCACAGGCATCTATAGCATTTGCATCAACTGTAGCAGGTGAAATATTACCTGTAAACATAGGGCAGACTGGAGGGCTTATCTGCCAGAAAGGCGCTTTTCTCTGCGCTGAGCCGGATGTCAATCTGTCTGTAACATTTACTAAAAAGCTTTCTGCAGGATTTTTTGGTGGTGAAGGTTTTATCCTTCAGGATATAACTGGCAACGGCATGGTATTTTTAGAAATAGACGGAGATAAGATTATTAAAGACCTTGCGCCAGGTGAGGTTTTAAAAGTTGACACAGGTAATGTAGTCGGATTTGACAAAAGCGTTACATATGAAATAGAAACAGTTAAAGGAATTAAAAACATTTTCCTCGGTGGTGAGGGACTCTTCCTCACTAAGCTTACAGGTCCTGGGAAAGTCATATTACAGACTCAGAACTTTAATGAATTTGCCGGAAGAATTGCAAGAATGATTCCTTCAAAGTAAACTACTTCGTGTGATAAATACTTATATAGCAAAACTGCTCCCACCTGAAGAGGCGGGAGCAGTCTTTTCAACTACTTCTTAACAAACTACTGCTCCTGATGGCATATCTTTTTCAGGTGCCATAAGCGCCAGTCTGCCTTTGCCGTCTTCTGCACAGAGAAGCATACCCTCTGACAGTACCCCGGCAAGTTTTGCAGGTTTAAGGTTCACCAGTACCATTACTTTTTTGCCAACCATTTCTTCTGCTGTATAGTATTGTTTTATTCCTGATACAATCTGTTTTACTTCACTGCCAATTTTAACTTGTGAGCAGAGAAGTTTTCTGGATTTTTTCACTTCTTCACATGCGATGATTTCACCAATCTGGAACTGCATTTTTTCAAAGTCTTCAAATGTTATCCCAGGTTTAGGCTCAATGTTAATTACTTCTTCATCTTTCTTAGCTATATCATTTATGCTGTCTGGCTGTGCTTGTGCCGCAGTAAGTTCTTCTGCTTTAGCAAGTACATCTTTAATATCTTGTCTCATAAATAATATTTCAGGGTGGTCTGTAACTTTAGTTCCTGATACATATCCGCCAAATACTTTTATATCATCAAGGCTTTTTTTCTGTGCATTAAGCTGTGAAAGTATTTTTTCTGTAGTTTCAGGCATAAATGCACTTAGGAGGTTTGCGCCAGATGAAATACTTTCTATAAGGTTATAGAGGACTGTTGAAAGCCTGTCTTTTTTGCTTTCATCTTTGCCAAGTATCCAAGGTTCAGTTTCATCTATATATTTATTACACCTTTTAAATATTGCAAATACTTCTGAAATTGCATCAGCAACACGCAGTGCATCCATTTTTGCAATTACTTTTTCTGGTGCAGCCGTTACAAGTGCTTTAAGTTCACTATCTACAGGCTCTGTTACACCTCTGTCTTCTGCTGCCCCGCCAAGATATTTATTTGTCATGGAAATTGTCCTGTTGACAAGATTTCCAAGCGTATTTGCAAGGTCAGAATTAATTCTTTCAGTAATAAGTTCCCATGAAATTACACCATCATTTTCAAATGGCATTTCGTGGAGCACAAAGTAACGGACTGCATCCACCCCGAATATTTTTACAAGGTCATCTGCATATATTACGTTGCCTTTAGACTTGCTCATCTTTCCATCATTCTGCAGCAGCCACGGATGGCCAAATATCTGTTTTGGCAGTGGAAGGCCAAGAGCCATAAGCATTACTGGCCAGTAAATTGTATGGAAGCGCAGTATGTCCTTGCCTATAAGATGAAGGTCTGCAGGCCAGTATTTTGAGAAAAGGTCTTCTTCGTTTTCAAGCCTGCTATTGCCATCTGTATCATAGCCAAGCCCTGTAATATAGTTACTGAGTGCATCTATCCACACATATATGACATGTCCTTCATCAAAATCAACAGGAATTCCCCACTTAAATGAAGTACGTGATACACATAAATCCTGAAGGCCTGGCAGCAGGAAGTTATTCATCATTTCATTTTTACGTGATTCCGGCTGTATAAATTCAGGATGTGTATTTATATGCTCTATAAGTTTATCTGTATATTTGCTTAATTTAAGAAAATATGCTTCTTCTTTGGCAGGCTGGCATTCCCTGCCACAGTCAGGACATTTGCCATCAACAAGCTGTGAAGAAGTGAAAAATGATTCACAAGGAGTACAGTACATACCTTCATAAAATCCTTTGTATATATCACCTTGTTTATACAATTTTTTAAAAATCTTTTGTACCTGTTTTTCATGGTATTCATCTGTAGTACGTATGAATTTGTCATATGATGTATTCATCAAATCCCATATGCTTTTTATCTGGCCTGATACATCATCTACAAACTGTTTCGGGGTCATGCCTGCTTCTTCTGACTTAATTTCAATTTTCTGTCCATGTTCGTCTGTACCAGTCTGGAAGCGCACATCATAACCCTGTTGTCTTTTAAAACGCACAATACTGTCTGCAAGAACTGCTTCATATGTGTTGCCAATATGTGGCTTGCCTGAAGTATATGCAATCGCTGTAGTTAAATAAAATTTTTTCTTTTCCGCCATTATCTTACCTCGCTTTCGGTTTTAAGAACGCTAAAAAGTAAATCTAATTTATTTTAATATCTGTATAAGTGTTTGTCAATGGCATGGTTTAAGACTGCCAGCTTAGTTATAAAAATTAGGAAGTCCAAAATTTCAGAAAGCTTTACATAGCCATATAAAAAGTGTTATAATAAGGAACAATATTGCGTTACGCACAAACTTGGCTATGGAGACTGATATATGAAAGAAAAGATAGATGATATAGCAAAAGGAAAATTTAAAAGTGCCCCGGCAGTCCTTGCTCTTTTGCCAGACCAGATAAAACTGGAAACTGGTTCAGGGGAATCCTGTGAAGGAAGTTTTACTGTAAATAATAGCAGAAACAGGATGATGAGAGGACTTATCAGTACCAGCTGCCACTATGTCAGTCTGGAACAGGATTTTTTCCAGGGAAAAACTGCTGTAGTTAAGTTCCGCTTTGATGGGAAAAATCTTATGCCAGGGGAAGTAATAGCAGGAACAATTCTTGTTATTACTGACTGTGGAAGTGCCAGTGTACAGTTTTGTGTTACAGTTAATCTTCCCTCCTGTGCAGCTTCTTGTGGAAAGATAAGGGACTTACTGCATTTTACAAACCTTGCAAAAGAAAACAGCCAGGAAGCAGTACAGCTTTTTAAAAGCAAGCAGTTTGAAAATGTATTTTTATACAGGGATAATATAAATACTATATTATACAGAGGGCTTCTCGCAGGAACAAGCAAGGGGCTTGCAATGGAAGAATTCCTGATTGCCATACATAAGAAGCTTCCTATACAGCTTATGGTAAACCAGACTAAATTTGAATATAGTAATTGTCATGTGAGGTTTATGGACAAAGTTATAATAACAAAAGATAACTGGGGATTTGGTGAATTTCACATAAATTCAGATGCAGAATTTGTAAGACCAGAACACAAGATAATATGGGCAGATAATTTTACAGGCAATAAATACAATCTGGCATTTTTCATTGACCCTGCAAAGATGGTGGCAGGCAATAATTATGCAAGGATAAAGATAACTTCAGTGCGCCAGACCATAGATATAGAGATTTCCGCTGTAAAGCCAGGAGTAAGGCATGATGTTGTAATGCAAAGCCTTAATGTACAAAACAGGTTTTATGAACTTACTAAACTGTATCTTGATTTCTCGATGAACAGGATGGAAAGAGATGAGTATATTGCTGCTGTTGAGAAGATAATATTAAACATGCCTGACAGGGATATGGCTATAGAAATAGAACTTCTAAAGGTCCACCTTGCCATAATTGGCAACAGGGAGAATGTGATAAAGACCGGGCTTTTACGCCTTGGACATATATCAGAAAGGATATACAAGAAGGACACAAAACTATACTGTGCATTTCTTTATTTAAAAGGATTATGGGCAAGCAATTCACATGAAAGAGATGAATGTATCAGAGAGATAAAAGAATGTTATGAGGATAAGGACCATAGCTGGCAGATTTTATGGTTTTTGTTTTACCTTGATAACGTATCAGAAACAGACAGGGTCAGATTTAACAGAATAATGGAACATTTAAAGACCGGCTGCCACAGTCCTGTAATATATCTTGAGGTGTGCAATATACTTAATGATACACCTGAGCGGCTGCATGACCTTAGCAAAGAAATAGTTGCCTGTCTTCACTGGGGATGCAGGAATGATTATCTTGAAAAAGAACTTGTAATGCGTTATGCATATCTTGCAGGCAGAATGAAAAATTATTCAGCACTGGTATTATCTGACTTACATGTTTTATATGGGAAATACAATGATGACAGTATTTTATCAGCAATATGCAGCACATATATGAAAGGACAGGTTACATCTGCTGAAGCTTTTAAATGGTATGCACTTGGCATAGACAGAAAGCTTAAACTTACAGATTTGTATGAACATTATATGTATTCGTTAGATGAGACACAGGAGATTCACCTTAAGCAGTCTGTACTTTTGTATTTTCTGTATGACAACCATCTTACAGCAGGCAAAAAGGCTATGCTTTATGCTTATATAATAAGAAATAAAAAGCAGATACCTGATGCATATAATGCATATATGGATAATATAGAGGAGTTTTGTTTTGAACAGCTTGAGCAGGGGCGCATAAGTGAAAACCTTGCTGTAATATATGAAGAATGTATTAATGAGGCTACTGTTACAGGCAGTGTTGCATATGAACTGCCAAAGGTTATGTTCAGCTATGAAGTTATATGCAATAATCCTGACATTGCTGGTGTCTATGTAAAGCACAGGGAATTAAAGGATGAGGAATTTGTACCTCTTGTACATGGCAGGGCAATAATACATATATTTACAGAACAGTCACATGTTTTTCTGGCAGACGGGCTTGACAACAGATATACAATGTCTATAGATTACACGACAAATAAGCTTCTTAACCTTGACCATCTGGCTGCAAAATGTTTTGAATATAATAAAACAGATATGAAGCTGGTTTTATATCTTTACGACAGGGCAGAACATCTGCGCCAGACAAGAGAGCCTGCCCTTGAACTGCAGAGGGAAGCTATAAATATAAAAGAATTAAGCCGTAACCAGTACAGAAAGATTTTTACATCTTTATTAAAGTACTACTTTGACAATTTTGAAGGAGAACTTCTTGATGAGGCGCTTGTTTCGATGGACTGGGATGATGTAAGGAGTTCTGACAGGATACAGATAATAGAGTACTGTGCAGTACGCCATTGTTATGATAAGGCAATGGAGGGCATACTTAAGTTTGGTTATGAGAAGATATCAGATAAAAGGCTTTTACAGATATCTTCTGCCGCATTTGAAAAAAATACAGATAATGAAAATGTGCAGCTTTTAAGACTTGCATGGCATATTTTTAATTCAGGCAATTTTGATGAAAATGTATTAAAATATCTTTGCAGATTTTTTTGGGGAACAGTCCAGGAAGAAATTAAAGTCTGGAAAGCAGCACGTGGTTTTGAAATAGAGTGTAAGGATTTTGAAGAACGCATAATTTCACAGATGGTTTTTACAGAAGAAATACCACCAGAATCATATAATATATTTTACAGCTATTGTAAATATGGCGATAACAAACGGCTTATAAAAGCGTTTCTGAAACTGGCTGCTTATAAATACCTTATTAAAGACTGGCTGCTGCCTAATGAAATGTTCCAATATTTTTACGATGAAGTGAAGACGCAGGAAAATATGCACTGTCTTATTGCAACATTAAAATATTTAAGCCAGAAGGACAATCTTACAGACGAAGAAAAAGAAACTGCAGACTATCATGTCAATCTCCTATATAAAAAAAATATTGTATTTTCATTTTATAAGGATTTTTGGGGGAAGTTTACACTGCCTATACATATAATGAACCAGCATTATGTAGAATATATTGCCAGGCCAGAATGTGAAGTAAAAATCCACTATCTTATTTCACAGGGACAGGCAAATCCAAGGCCAGATGAAAAATTTACTACTGAAACAATGAGGAATGTATTCCAGGGAATACGGGTTAAAGAATTTGTCCTGTTCCAGGATGAACTTCTCCAGTATTATATATCGGAAACAAGCGAGGAAGGGGAGAAGATTACACGCAGTGCCAGCGTCCATTTTAACGGGTCTATGGATAATGCATGGGAGGGCAGCCGCTATCATGCACTTAATACCATAATGATAGCAAAGCAGATGAATGACGATGCAACACTTATTAATATGATGGAAGAATATGCTAAAGAGCGTGAAAATATAAAACAGCTTTTTAAGCCTATACATTAAGCGGGGTGAAATGTACATGAGTGAAGAAAGGCAGCTTTTAGTTGGAATTGATTTAGGCAAAACAGTTTCACAGATTTCATGCTATGACAGTAAAATTTATGAACCAGTTCCAATTGGAAGGATGCGTGGAAAGGAAAGGGAGTACGAAATACCTGCTGCATTTGCAATAAATAAAAAAACTAATGAATGGCTCTGGGGCACAGATGCACTTGAAGCAGGTGATGAATTTATACATCTTGACAACTTGCCTGTGTTAATAAAAAAGACAGATAAGTTTGAAGTTAAGGGATATACTTTTCACAGCAAAGAAGTGCTTAACCGTTTTCTTTTAAAAGAATTAAGCCTGTTAAAAGAGTACTATCCCAATGATACTATAAAAAAACTTGTTATCAGTATATGCGATAATGATGAAAAGCTTACAGGAATGATTACTGATGTGTGTGAAGAATTAGGCATTGGCATGGACAGGCTTGTTATCCAGAGCCATAAGCAGAGTTATATGTATTATGCTGTCAGCCAGCCAAAAGAATTGTGGATTAATAATGTAGGGCTGTTTGAATATAATATAGATGGTCTTTCATATTCCCAGATTTCAATAGACAGGAAAAATATTCCATATATTGTAGGTGTAGAAAGACGTGATTTGTCGGATGTAATGCCTTATGAGCTTTTGCTTGACGGGGATGACCTGCGGATAAGCTACACATTTTCAAATATTGCGAATACTGTCCTGCACAAGCAGATGGTTACAACAATATATGTAACAGGCGTTGGCTTTGAAGGCAAGTGGGCAGCAGATGCACTCAGGGAGCTTTGCAATGGCAGAAGGGTTTTCAGGGGACAGAACCTTTTTACTAAAGGTGCCTGTTATGCTGCAAGAGAATTTGCAGGGCATGGAAAGCTAGAAGGATTTATCTTTCTTGATGAAGATATGATTACAAGCGATATTACTATAAGGACTTACCACAATGCTGAACTGGGTGAAGTAGTGCTTGTAAAAGCGGGGTCGCGCTGGAGGGAAGCTGATGCAAGCATTGATGTTATACCAGATAATGAAGATGAAATACAGATTATAGCAAGGAATTTCCTGCTGCATGAATCCAAGTCACATATATTGTCACTTAACGGATTTACAGGCAGGGCAAATAAGATGACACGTTTTACTGTAAGAATCAGGTTTGCCAGTAAAAATACATGTATAGTTACGCTTAAAGATAACGGTTTTGGAGAATTCTGTCCTTCAACGAACAGAATATGGGAGCGTTATATTGATATATAATTATAATGGGGGAGATTAAAAATATGGGAAAATTAATCCAGTGCAGTAGCAGAATTGCAAAAAAGCCATATTACTTCAGGGTAACAAATACTAATGTATATTCTATTGAAGAAGTCTGCTATTATATCTATAATAATATTGATATAATGCAGGAAGAATTTTTTAATCACAGTTTTGCTATCTGGTTAAGGGAAGAACTGGGGATGGAGGACACTGCACGCAAGATGGAAAACCTGGTTAATGGCCATAACAGTCTTAAAGATATTGTAGTTACACTGTGCTGCAGCTGTGACTATTATGAAGAGAGAGAGGTACATGGACTTATAAAGGTTATGGATGAAATCCAGAATTTCCCAGTGCGTAAAAAACAAAAAATAAAGGCTGACAATTATCTGCGTTGCAATTTATATGAAAAAGCCCTTGAAGAATATGGGAATATCTTAAAAAGTGATAATATGCTTGCGGCAGATGGTTCTGAATATGGGCTTATTTACCACAATATGGGCGTTGCATATGCGGGTCTGGGAGATTTTAACAAAGCAGCAGACTATTTTTCACAGGCATATAAAAAAGGAAAAGATAAAGAGTCAGCCAGGGAATATATATACTGTCTGCTTCTTAATGAAGACAGTGAAAAATATGGGCTTGTGTGCAGCCAGTTTGATATTACAGAAGAAGAAAGGGATATAATTAAAAAAGACTTTGATGAAATTGACAAACTTAATGCTTCGTCAAAGGCAGTTGGAAAAATTTCACGTTTAAGAGAAACATTAAAATCTGGATATCTGGAAGAATATTATAATAAAGTTGAAGATTATATTAAGTGCTGGAAGAATGAATACCGGGAGCAGATTAGTGTATAAATGTGCGGATTGAAAGGATAATATATGGCTTTTTGGAACAGAAAAAAGAAGGCTGCAAAGATAAATAATATAGAAAATGCAGATGACAGTAATATAAAAACAGATGATACACCTGCAGATTTACAGACAGACGATATAGCAGATGGCATTATTAAAGAAACAGATTTAAAAGAGCAGGGTATATTTATCTCTGCTAACGAAAAAGACCGGCAGAGGTTTGTACGCGAATGTTGTGAATCTGTAATGGAAAGTGACAGACAGATAGACGAAGCTAAAAAAGAATACGAAATTATTACATCACATCTTGCTGATATACAAAAAATTGACAGGATAAGCGGAGATGAGCGTAAAGAATTAGCTGATATATGTAAAAATATAGTTAATCTTGTTAATGAACGCAACCGCTATAAAAACAGGGAACTTACAATTACTGAAGCACAGATAAGAAAGTTTGAACCATATGAGGAAAACCTTGCAGATGAGATTAAAAAAATGTATGGCGCAGAAACATACCAGAAAGCTATTGAAAGTGATATTGAAAACCTAAACCAGGAAAAACAGCTTCTGTATGATGAACAGTATGAAATTTTTGAAAAACAAAATTCTTTAAAGGCTATGGCCAAAGTTCTTTCCTGGCTGGTAATATCACTTTTTGCACTGTTTATTGCGGTTTATTATGCCCTTGAAGTTGATATGACATTTCCATATCTTGGAACAATACTTCTTGCTGCAGTTTCTGCGACAGTAATTTTTACTGAATCAAATAAAAACAGGCGAGATATGGTTCTTAATGGCAGAAAAGTTAATAAAGCCATAGGACTTATTAACCGGGTTAAGATAAAATATGTCAACAATGTAAATATGATGAGTTATAACCGTGAAAAATACGGAGTTAAAGATGCTAAAGATTTTGAAGATAAATGGCATGAATATTGCAAAATGAAAGAATATGAACGCCGTTTCAGGGAAAATACAAAGAAACTGGATTTTAACAGTGAAAACCTTTCAGACTTACTGCGGCAGAACAATATTACTGACTGTGACATCTGGATAAGCCAGGCTATGGCTATAATAGATGAAAGGGAAATGGTTGAAATCCGCCATGAACTTAACCAGGGCAGACAGAAAATGCGTGAGAGGATTGAATATAATGAAACTGTAAAAGCAGAGACAGTGAAACAGATTGATGAGCTTATAAAGCAATATCCAGACCAGCAGGAAGAACTTCTTGATATAGTTAAAGAGTATAACACTCTAGAACATGCCTGACTACATGAACAATGAAAATAACCAATAGAAGGAGTTACAAGACTTGAATATATATTTAATCTTAACAGTTTTATGGTTTATATTTATGACATATCTGTCACATCAGGATGGCGAACACACAGGAAAGGCAAGCCTTGGGCTTGCCAAAAAACTAAAGTTCTTAGATAGTAATATTAATACACTTAATTCACATCTAAGAAAAGCTGCCCATGTTTTTTTATTTTTTGTATTTATTTTACTGTTAATTATGACTTTACGGGAATTTAGAATAAAAATGGTATATGGTGTTGCAGCAGCAGTTTTCTGGGCATGGGCAGATGAGCGTACAAAGCCGTTTATAAAGGGCAGGCATTTCTCATGGCCTGATGTGGGATTAAATGTATCTGGGGTAGTGCTTGGGTTTGCAACTGCATATTTATACATATCCTTAGCAAGCTAAAAAATTGTAAAATCCGAAAATTTTTATTCCATTTTTACTAAAAATGGTATATAATAGATTTGATGTTTTTATTACAGCTTTACAGATTCACATAATATTTTTACAGGGGGTTAACTTATGTTAGTATCAGCAAAAGAAATGCTCACAAAAGCTAAGGCTGGCAAATATGCAGTAGGCCAGTTCAATATCAACAATTTAGAGTGGACAAAGTCCATTCTCCAGACAGCACAGGAATTACAGTCACCTGTTATCTTAGGTGTGTCTGAGGGTGCTGGCAAGTATATGTGTGGCTATAAGACAGTTGTAGGAATGGTTAATGGAATGTTAGAGGAGTTAAATATTACTGTTCCTGTAGCGCTTCACCTTGACCATGGCTCATTTGAAGGGGCAAAAGCATGTATCAATGCAGGATTTTCATCAATTATGTTTGATGGTTCACACTATCCTATTGAAGAAAATATTGCAAAAACAACCCAGTTAGTACATGCCTGTGATGTTCTTGGGCTTTCAATTGAAGCAGAAGTTGGCGCTATTGGCGGTGAAGAAGACGGTGTAGTTGGCACTGGTGAGTGTGCAGACCCTGATGAGTGCAAAATGATTGCAGACCTTGGCGTTACAATGCTTGCAGCAGGTATTGGAAACATTCATGGCAAATATCCTGAAAACTGGCAGGGACTTAGCTTTGAAACTCTTGATGCGGTACAGGCTAAGACAGGCGATATGCCTCTCGTGCTCCACGGTGGTACAGGAATTCCTTCTGATATGATAAAGAAGGCAATTTCACTTGGCGTTGCAAAGATTAATGTTAATACAGAATGCCAGCTTTCATTCCAGGAAGCAACACGTAAGTATATTGAAGAAGGCAAAGATTTACAGGGCAAAGGTTTTGACCCACGTAAGCTTTTAGCTCCTGGTGCAGAAGCTATAAAGGCTACCGTAAAGGAAAAAATGGAACTTTTTGGTTCAGTTGGCAAAGCCTGACCACAAGCATACTGAAACAAGCTGTAATATTAGTAGTTATATAAGCGCAGGCCGTATGACTTGCGCTTTTAACATACTGTATAACAACTGGAGGTTAAATGACAAAGAAGGAATTTTTAGATACTCTTACAGAAAGCCTTGCTGGCAATCTGCCAGCAGCTGAAGTAGAAGAAAATATCCGGTATTATAAAGACTATATTGAAAATGGCGAGGAGTCTGAAGAAAAGGCTCTGGAAACCCTTGGAGACCCACATCTGATTGCAAGAACCATAATAGACAGTTTCAAAATATCCAAAGGACCTATGGCAGACTTTTATACAGAGCAGGCGAGGAATGAATACAGTAAAGGGGTTTTTGATGAAGGTACAGGACAGTATGCAGGAAGCCAGCATGAAAGCGGACAAGTACGCCCACAGGCTAAGTGGTACAGCAAGCTTCTTGCCATACTTATAGTGGTTGCTGTGATTGCTATTATCCTTGTGCTTGGCGGCCTTGCAGCATTTGTTATTGTGCGGGTTGTCCTGCCAGTGCTGCTTGTAGTCATTATACTAAAGTTTATTTCAAATTATTTTGGCAGAAATTAACAGGAAATGGAGAATAATGTATAAGATATTATGTAAGGATGGAGATGCTAAAAGGGGCCAGCTTGAAACTGTGCATGGCACTATACAGACACCTGTATTTATGAATGTTGGTACTGCTGGTGCAGTAAAAGGCGCAGTTTCTACAGAGGATTTACAAAAAATCAGGACACAGGTTGTACTCTGCAACACATACCATCTGCATGTAAGACCTGGGGATGATATTGTTAAAAATATGGGCGGCATACGCAGGTTCATGGCATGGAATAAACCTGTGCTCACGGATTCAGGCGGATTCCAGGTGTTTTCACTGGCAGGGCTCAGGCAGATTAAAGAAGAGGGCGTATATTTTAGTTCGCATATAGATGGCAGGAAGATTTTCATGGGGCCAGAAGAAAGTATGCAGATACAGTCTAATATTGCATCTACAATTGCAATGGCATTTGATGAATGTCCGCCATATCCGTCTACAAGGGAGTATATGCAGGCATCAGCAGACAGGACAGCAAGATGGCTTGTAAGATGTAAAAAGGAAATAAAAAAGCTGAACAGCCTTGATACAACATTAAATAAGTCACAGCTTTTGTTTGGCATCAACCAGGGAGGAACATTTGAAGATATACGTATAGAGCATGCTAAAAAAATAACAGATATGGACCTTGATGGCTATGCCATTGGCGGTCTTGCTGTTGGTGAGAGCCATGAGGAGATGTATAATATAATTGAAAAAACTGTACCATATCTGCCAGAGGATAAGCCTGTTTATCTTATGGGTGTTGGTACGCCAGCCAATATTCTTGAGGCTGTAGAGCGCGGGGTTGATTTTTTTGACTGCGTTTACCCTGCAAGGAATGGAAGGCATGGACATGCATATACTAACCATGGCAAAATGAATCTTATGAATAAAAAATATGAACTGGATGACAGGCCTCTTGATGCCTCATGTGGCTGTCCTGTATGCCAGACATACAGCCGTGCATATATAAGACATCTTCTTAAAGCAAAAGAAACGCTTGGATTAAGGCTTATGGTAACACATAACCTTTATTTTTATAATGCACTTATGGAAGAAATACGGGATGCAATAGACCAGGGCTGTTTTAAAGAGTATAAAATTAAAAAATTAAAAGGTTTTGAGGGGGAAACAGAATGAATTTAGCAGTAGTATCAGGAAGTGGGACGGCAGCAGGCGGAGGCCAGAGCATTATAAGTGTAATTCTTATTTATGCGGTTATTATAGGCGTATTCTGGTTTCTGGCAATAAGGCCGCAGAAAAAACAGCAGAAAGAACGTGCAGCAATGCTTACAACACTTGCAGTAGGTGACAGTATACTTACGTCAAGCGGTTTTTTTGGTGTAGTAATAGATATAATGGAAGAAGTTGTTATCGTGGAATTTGGCAATAATAAAAACTGCCGTATTCCGATGAAAAAAGAAAATATTGTAGAAATAGATAAGCAGAGCAGCGAAAATTAATTAACGAAGAATCCCATCTTGTGGGATTCTCCGCCTCTGGTGGATTGCTGCATGTCATATATTCTTCTGTATTGAAGTTTTTTATAGAGGATAATTGCATGTACTGGCAAGTGCTTCAAGATATTTATATGGAATTGCAAGGTTTCCACGGCCAGTACCAATATCTATTGCAGGTTTATTGTCACCATGGAAGTCTGAACCACCACTTGGCAGCAGGTTATATCTTCTTGCAAGTTTCTTTACATATGCCTCATCAGATACAGAATGGTTTGAATAAAATACTTCAATCCCTATAAGTCCTGCAAATGCAAGTCTTTTAACTAATTTTTCAAGTTCCGGCTCTTTTAATTTATAGTGCAGCGGGTGTGCCAGTACAGGAACTCCGCCAGCATTTCTGATAAGTTCCAGACCTTCTTCAGGCTCTATATATTTGCGGGGTACATAATAAGGAGTATCCGTATTAAGGTATTTTTTAAATGCTTCAGCAGGTGTTGCAGTTATTTTATTATCTACAAGAAACCGTGCAAAATGTGCCCTGGTTACTACTGTATCAGGATTATTTTCTTTCAGTGCTTCAATAGTTATTGGAATTCCAGCTTTTCTAAGATTTTCTGCCATTTCGAGATTGCGGTCGTCACGCCGTTTAATTATAAGTGCTGCTGCCCCTTTTAATGCAGCATTATCATGATTTATAAATAATCCAGTTATATGTATGTCTCTTTTTTTATATGCTACAGATAGTTCAGTCCCTGGAATGAACTTTAAGGGTGCATGCTGTTCTTCTACAGCATTAATTGCATCGCTAATGCCGGCTACTGTATCATGGTCTGTAAGTGCAAAAGCAGATAATCCCTTCTGGACAGCTCTGGTAACAAGCTCCGCTGGAGAGCATGTCCCATCTGAATAATTTGAGTGTGTGTGCAAATCAATATATTTCATAATATTGTAATTTCCTCCGTTTTAATTTTATAATAAGAAAACTGTTGAAATTGCTGTACAGTCTGCAAAAATCCTGCAATTTTAAAAAATGTATAAACTCAAATTAGTATAACATAGTTGTCATATTTTATGCAAGAGAAGTATAAATATGGTTAATAGGAATGAATGGAGGATAAATTGTGTATGGATAAGAAAAGTGCCATAAATTATGTTATAATATTATCAGGCATGTTTATATGCAGTGCTGTACTGCTTGCCATTATGTCAATAATTATATGGAAAACAAATGCTGGTGCAGGAGCTGCCAGTGGATGTATTACTGTAGTATATATAATATCAAACTTTGCTGGTGGCTTTATAGCGGGAAAAAAATCTGGCAAATATAAATTTCTATGGGGCATAGCAGTCAGTGCTGCTTATTTTGCAATTATAGTAGTTGCCGGGGTATGGTTTATGGGAAATGCACTTGCAGTAAATCCTGAAATTATAACAGGTGCAATGATATGTATAATATCTGGAATGTTTGGTGGTATGCTTGCGCCATAAATAACCGCTGTAATACAAAAATTGACAAAATTTTAATACTTTTTTAAAAAATTATTAAAAGAAATATGTTATCATAAAATAAGTGTTACAAGTTTTTTTGGGAATAATGAAAATGCTGATAAAAAATTTGGAGGGATAGTGATGGGAAGAAACATTAAAGATGAAAAGGATATTTTTGCAAGGGAATCATACCGTGTAAGAAGCATTATGAGCCAGAGAAAAAGAAAGAATGAACTGAGGGCAAGAATTATACTTTTTAGTACAGGGCTTATACTTGTTGCTGTTTTATCTGTGCTTGCTTTCAGGCTGGCTGGCCTAAATAAAAAAAGCAACAAGGACAATAATAATGTTACAGAGGCAAATACACCTTCAGATGGCAAGGTTAAAGCTGCAAACAAAGAAAAAAAGAAAGAACCGTCTGATGAGCAGAAGCAGCCTGCCCAGACTGTAGCTGCAAAGGGGAAGAAAAGATGGTTAAGGGATAATCTTGACCCTGAAAAACCTATGGTTGCCCTGACATTTGACGATGGACCATATACACCAGTAACAAGTAAAATATTAAAGGTGCTTAAAAAGTATGATGCACGTGCAACATTTTTTGTTGTCGGAAGCAGGGTCCCAACATATGAGGATATGATAAAACAGTCATATGAACAGGGGAACGAAATAGCAACACATACTTATAACCATGCAAACCTGACAAAACTTACAACAAAGCAGATGAAAGAGGAACTAAGTAAAAGCAGGAAAGTCATAAAGGATATTATTGGATGCGGTTTTTCTAACTTAAGGCCACCAGGAGGAAGTATTAACGACAATATGCGCAACAATATAAAAGTTCCTATGATTTACTGGAGTGTTGATACAGAGGACTGGAAGAGCAGAAATGCAAAATCAGTATTAAAGGAGTGTAAAGCTATCCAGGATGGTGATATTGTGCTTATGCATGATTTATATCCTTCCACAGCAGAAGCAGTGCAGAAACTTGTACCAAGACTTGTAAAACAGGGATACCAGCTTGTTACAATTGATGAATTGTTCCATTATAAAGGAATTAAAGCTGAACCAGGAAAGGTTTATATGAGTGGCAGATAATGGCATTGTCTTATATAATAAAAACTAGATGTTGTACTAGATATAGCCCCAGTTATACTGGGGCTGTTATTATTTAGCACTTTATTCTAATAGACACTAAATTACCACATATTTAAAATATAATACGGATATCCGTGAGTTAGAAGCTGAACATGCCAAAAATTCCCGGATTTAGCCGGCCGTGAATAGTAACCAGATTATACATTTTTTGAGGGGGGGGGGAGGAGAGGAGGAAAGTGTTATGAAATTACATAAATGGCATATAAAGCCGCTTTTTATAAAACTTTTACTTCTGGCATTTGCTATATTTCTCAATATTTTATCATGGAACAGCCAGACATTTTCTGACTGGTATATAGCTAATATTCTGCCAGTCTGGATTAATACATACAGCCGTTTTACAAATATTTTCCCGTTTTCTGCCGGAGAAATGCTTATTATTCTGGCAATTATCCTGATTGCTGCTGGCATTATTATATTTTTACTAGGTTTTTTAAAATCAGATAAGTTAAAATCCCTGCGCCGTGGTTACTGGAATATAATAAGCTGGATTGCTGTCTGTGTCTTTTTAATCCAGACACTCAACTGCTTTATACTCTACCATACATCAACCTTGGAATCAAAATATATGGATTCTGCCAGCCAGTATGGTTTTGAAGAACTCTCAAGTTTACGTGAAAATATTGTAGGGAAACTAAACTCTCTTTCAGGCCAGTTTGAGCGTGACAGCAATGGAGAAATTATTTATGATGCGGACTGGGATTTATTGTACTCTAAGTGTATAAAAAGTATGCAGGAACTCGGGGAAAAATATCCAAACTTGTCAGGATACTATCCAAGGCCTAAGAGGATATACTTTTCAAAATTTATGAGCCAGCAGTATCTTTTAGGAATATTTTTTCCATTTACACTTGAGGCAAATTATAATACAGAGATGTATATAACAAATATGCCATATACAATATGCCATGAACTTGCACATTTAAAAGGCTATATATATGAAGATGAAGCAAACTTTATCGCATTTATGGCATGTACTGGGTCTGATGACTTATTTTTACAATACTGTGGTTATCTGAATGTATTAAATTATGTATCAAATGATTTTAGAAATAATGCAGATAAAGAAGCGTGGAATTCACGTACTCTGGTTAAAGAAGAAGCTGCAGCAGATAATATATTTCTGACAGCAGATACATGGGAGAAAGTAAATAATACATCTTTTTTCAAAACAGAGACAGTGGAGGCAGTTGCCAATACACTGTTAGATGGAAACTTGAAAATAAATGGCATCAAAGATGGAATAAAAAGCTATAGCCGTGTTGTAAGGCTTCTTATAGGTTATTATACTATGTAAATGGGATATCACACAGATATCCCATTCACTATCTTGCAGTTATACTTTAGGTTTATTATTTTTTCTGCCACCAAGAAAACGCATCTCTTCTGGCTGTATTCCAGCCTGCTTTGATATAACCTGGAGATTCTGGATTTTGTGACACTCAGGGCAAACAGTACCAAAAGATATTTTCTTTCCACATATCTGGCATTTTGTACCTGATACAGTTTTGCCATTTGTTGCTTTGTATTCTATCCGTCCTTGTTGAATCCATGACCTTACTTTAGATATTGGGATATGAAAGTGGTTTGCTACGTCCATTTCCCGCACATCATTTGAGCGGATATACTCTTTTACCTCTGCAAAAAGATTTATTTCTATGCATGATGGGCATAAATCTTTTTTATAATTGTTGTTTAAAGAACGTCCACATTGCTTACATTCTCTTATCTCAGGAAGATTTCTGTTTCTGTCATGTTCCAGTCTCATAAATTATCCCCTCCTATATCAAATATAATTGCAAAGGATTTTCTGGAATCATGGTTACTTAGTTAAGAATTCCCTGCCTCCCATATAAGGCCTTAATACTTCTGGTATGCGTACATTGCCGTCTTTTGTGAGATTATTTTCTAAAAAGGCAATAAGCATACGTGGTGGGGCAGCTACTGTATTATTTAGTGTATGTGCAAAGTATTTGCTGCCGTCTTCCCTGCGTATACGTATCTGAAGCCGTCTTGCCTGTGCATCACCAAGATTTGAGCAGCTTCCTACTTCAAAATATTTCTTCTGCCTTGGGGACCATGCTTCAACATCAACTGACTTAACTTTAAGGTCTGCAAGGTCTCCAGAACAACATTCAAGAGTGCGCACTGGAATATCAAGTGAACGGAATAAATCAACGGTATTCTGCCAGAGTTTTTCAAACCACATAGGGCTTTCTTCTGGTTTACATACAACAATCATTTCCTGTTTTTCAAACTGGTGTATGCGGTAAACTCCTCTTTCTTCAATTCCGTGGGCACCTTTTTCTTTGCGGAAACATGGTGAATAACTTGTTAAAGTCTTTGGAAGTTCTTTTTCTTCTGTAATTGTGTCTATAAACTTGCCTATCATGGAATGTTCACTTGTTCCGATAAGATAAAGGTCTTCTCCTTCAATTTTGTACATCATTGCATCCATTTCTGCAAAGCTCATAACACCTGTTACAACATTACTTCTTATCATAAAAGGCGGAACACAATAAGTAAACCCTCTGTCTATCATAAAGTCCCTGGCATATGATATAACAGCTGAATGAAGTCTTGCTATGTCACCCATAAGATAGTAAAAGCCATTGCCGGCCACCCTGCCAGCTGCATCTATATCTATGCCATTAAATGACTCCATGATTTCAGTGTGGTATGGTATTTCAAAATCAGGAACTACAGGTTCTCCAAATTTTTCAATTTCTACATTTTCACTGTCATTTTTTCCAATTGGAACACTTGGGTCAATAATATTTGGAATTACCATCATTATTTTTTTAATCTTATTCTGGAGTTCTTTTTCTTTAACAGACAGTTCTTCAAGACGTGCAGCATTTTTACTTACTTCTTCTTTTTTAGCCTCTGCCTCTTCTTTTTTGCCTTGTGCCATTAAAGCACCTATTTCTTTAGATACTTTTTTTCTTGAAGCACGCAGCGCATCTGCTTCCTGTTGTGTCTGGCGGGCTTTGGTATCAAGGGAAATTACTTCGTCTACCAGTGGAAGTTTTTCATCCTGGAACTTATTTTTAATATTCTGTTTAACTATGTCTGGATTTTCTCTGAGGAATTTAATATCTAACATTTGTTTTCTCCTTTATTTACAGTGCTGGTATTATAATAGCCAGCACTGGTATATCTTACTTATATATTTTACA
This sequence comes from Lachnoclostridium sp. UBA7122, assembly GCA_002493085.1. Taxonomy (GTDB): domain Bacteria; phylum Bacillota; class Clostridia; order Lachnospirales; family Lachnospiraceae; genus Butyribacter. The sequence continues at coordinate 696 of DKXQ01000222.1, read as the reverse complement.
TACATTGATATTGTTATGCAGGTATAACTCTCAATATCCTGCATCTGGTATCTGTCCAGTCTCAGGCTCCTGTGTCTGCCATGGCATCTGTCCAGGCTCTGGTTCCTGTGTCTGCCATGGTGTCTGTTCTGGCTCTGTAGTAACTGACGGTTCTACAGTAACTGATGGGTCTTCTGCCTCAATGATAGATGGACCTGTTGGCACATCTGGTATTATGGATGGTACTGGTTTCTTTTTGCTGTATTTGCTTACTTTTACAATTTTAGAAAATCTGCCATAAGTTATATGGTAGCCAACAGTTTTAAATGCACGTACCTTTATATAATATGCCCTGTTTTTCTTTAATTTCGTAATTTTAACAGTGCGTATTCTTGAAGCAGCTACTTGTTTGAATCTGCCACGTCTTGAACTTGCTATAAATATCTGGTATCCAGTCGCATTTTTTGTTCTGTTTATTTTAATGTTTACAAATCTTTTTCCACGTTTAACTACCTTAAAGACTGGCCTTGCCGGTCTTACAGCAGCGCCAGCGTCCGATGGGACAACTGCCGTCACAAGCACAACTGCTGCCAGTAAAACTGAAAATAACTTTTTAAAATATATACACATTATCAGAGCCTCCTTTTAAAAATGTGTATATTTATATACACATATACTTAAACTACATTATCCAGCCAATAAATCTTATTAAATTTC
>DKXQ01000065.1 GCA_002493085.1 Lachnoclostridium sp. UBA7122 | reverse complement strand
AAATAATGTGTGCGCAATCCCATTAGCTTTAGATGATGGGTTAAGCACACAAAACTAACGGTTGCCATAATATACATTTTTTGCTATAATCTTTCTATAAACGAACATTGATAACTGTATATAGATGGTTGTGCTGAGAAATATTATGCGAAAACCAAGCTTTCCTTTAGCACGTAAAATATACAAGGTACGAATGTACGGTATAAACCGTTATAGGGATGGTGCAGCCCGGATTTACGCCTGTGGAGATAGTAGGTTACGAGGTCTGGGAAGCAGGAAGCCCATTGGCTTTAGACAATGGGTAGTTCACAAGACCGGATTTAATATAATCCAGATTATGTTAAAATGATAGATAAGGAAGTCCATACCCACCGCTTATGTTTTTCTGCAGCATAGAAGCGTGTATTTTAAAGGGCTTACTTGATGAGGTTAAAAAATAAAACAATAATTTTTATATGAAAGTGAGGACAAAATGAAGGACCTTATAATGAAGAAGTTTGCAGAGGTATATGGTGATACTGAAGGAGCAGAGGCTTTTTTTTCACCAGGACGTGTTAATCTTATCGGAGAGCACACTGATTATAATGGCGGGCATGTATTTCCCTGCGCACTTACAATAGGGACATATGCTGTTGCACGTAAAAGAAAAGACAGGAAACTGCGTTTTTATTCTATGAATTTTGAAAATCTTGGTGTTATAGAATCAAGTCTTGATGATTTAGAATTTAACAAACAGGCTGGCTGGACTAACTATCCAAAAGGAGTTATCTGGGCTTTTGGTGAAAAAGGATACAAAGTGGACTGTGGTTTTGATATGTTGTTAAATGGAAATATCCCAAATGGTTCAGGGCTTTCATCATCAGCTTCTGTTGAAATTGCTACAGGATATATTCTTAGTGAAATGTATGGCCTGGATGTACCAAACCAGGAGCTTGCAATTATAGGGCAGTATTCAGAGAATAATTTTAATGGTGTCAACTGTGGGATTATGGACCAGTTTGCTATTGCTATGGGAAAGAAGGATAATGCTATTTTCCTTGACACATCTGATTTATCTTTTGAATATGCACCAATTAAACTTGATGGTGCAAAGATTGTAATTTCAAGCAGCAATAAAAAACGTGGCCTTGGTGATTCTAAATATAATGAAAGACGTTCAGAATGTGAAGAAGCGCTTAAAGAAATACAGGCTGGAATGGGGATTAATTCACTTGGTGACCTTAATGAAGAACAATTTGAAACAGTTAAAATGGCGATTAAAGATGAAGACCGCAGGAAGCGTGCAAAACATGCTGTATATGAAAACCAGAGGACAATTAAAGCTGTCAATGCCCTTAAAAATAATGATATAGAATTATTTGGCAGACTTATGAATGAATCACATGTATCACTCCGTGACGATTATGAAGTTACAGGCATTGAGCTGGATACACTTGTAGAAGAAGCATGGAAGATAGATGGCGTTATAGGTTCACGTATGACAGGTGCAGGATTTGGCGGATGTACAGTAAGTATTGTAAAAGATGCAGCAGTTGATGCATTTATTGATAAAGTTGGCAAAGCATATAAGGATAAAATAGGCTATGCAGCAGATTTTTATGTAGTAGAAATTGGTCCAGGCCCTTGCAGGCTGTAATTTTAGCACTATAGAATATATAAACAGTTAATATAACCATATATGGTTATATTGGCTGTTTGTTTTTTTGCTTATTGATAGCATTAGCTTATTGTGTTACAATAAAAGCAGCTTATTTATGCCCATATTGCCATGTACAGGCTAAAAGAAAAACTTATCACAGAAAGATGGAGGAATACATGAAACGTGTAGTAGTAACTGGAATGGGACTTATAACCCCTATTGGAAACACTGTTGAAGAATTTTGGAAAAATATCCATGCAGGAAAAGTTGGAATCGGACGTATAAGAAATTTTGATACATCTGCTTATAATGTCAAACTTTCTGCAGAAGTCACAGACTTTGACCCAAAGGACTACATGTCTGCCAAAGATGCTAAAAGAATGGACCGGTTCAGCCAGTTCGCTGTGGCCGCTGCCAGACAGGCTGTAAATGATTCCGGGCTTGACATAAGCATGGAAGATGCTTACAGGACTGGTGTATCCATTGGTTCGGGAACTGGAAGCCTTATGGGAATAGAGAGAGAGTTTGAAAAACTTCTTGCCAAAGGCCCATCACGCATACATCCGCTTACCGCACCTATGGTACTTGGAAATATGGCAGCAGCTAATGTTGCAATGGCTTTTGGATGCATGGGCAAATGTCTTGATGTTGTGACAGCATGTGCGACAGGAACTAATTCAATAGGCGAGGCCTTCAGGACCATACAACATGGCGAAGCTGATATTATCCTTGCTGGTGGTGTTGACAGTTCTGTAAGTAAATTCGGGGTCGCCACGTTTCAGGCACTTACTGCACTGTCTGCCTCTGATAATCCTTTGCAGGCCTCTATACCATTTGACAAAAAGAGGGACGGTTTTGTTACAGGGGAGGGAGCCGGGGTACTTGTACTTGAAGAATTAGAGCATGCACTGGAGAGAAATGCACATATATATGCTGAAATTGGCGGATATGGCGCTACATGTGACGCAAGCCATCTGACTGCTCCTCTTGAAGATGGTTCAGGAGCAGCTAAAGCTATGGAGTTAGCTATTAAAGATGCAGGGCTTGTGCCTGCAGATATAGATTATATCAATGCACATGGCACAAGCACACCTATGAATGATAGAATTGAAACAAGAGCTATAAAACTTGCGTTTGGGGACTGCGCATACAAAGTAAAAATTAATTCTACGAAGTCAATGATAGGCCATCTGTTCGGGGCCGGTGGAGCAGTTGAACTTATTACATGCATCTTATCTATTAATGAGGGGTATGTACACCAGACAGCTGGATTAACTGATGATGACCCTGAATGTGACCTTGATTATACAAAAGGAAAAGGTGTATATATGCCTGTTAATGCAGCTATAAGTAATTCTCTTGGATTTGGAGGACATAATGCAGTAATCCTTGTAAAGAAATACTAATTATAAGTCCCGTTATAACCAGAAAGGAGTGGCAGATATGAAAGATAATAAGGAACAAAAAAAAGATTTACCAGTTGTTTCCCAGAAAGAACTTATGACTTTGATAAATTCTTCAGAATGTGCTATGTTTATTGCTAAATCTGGTCCTGAGCTTGAACTGGTTTATGCAAATGATAAGTTTTATTCTATGCTCCAGTACACACAGGAAGAATATATTGAAAAATCTGGCAATAATCTTATGGCGGTTGTACTTAATGAAGAAAAGCAAAAACTCCGCAATCTTATAGCCCGCCAGGCAGCAGCAGGAGGGTCTTTAAAACTTGAATACAGGGCAGTCAGGAAAGATAATTCAGTTGCATGGCTTTCACTGTCTGCAAAAGCTATAATTAATGAAAACCATATTATTTATTATGGTTCCTGCCTTGACATAACCAGAAGCAAAAAAACACTTGACGACATATATAATGCAAAGCGTGAAATAGATGTTATGGCCAACAGCATACCAGGCGGTGTAATAAAAGCCAGAATGTCTGATTTTAAGATTATATATGCTAATGATGGCTATTTCTTGCTTACGGGGTATTCGCGGTCAGAGTTCCATATGGAATTTGGCGGTTATTGTGATAGTATAATACACCCTTCTGACATTGATATAGTAAAAAAGTACATAAAACTTGCAATAGAAAACCATGGCCTGCTTGGTTTTGAATGCAGGTTAATTATTAAAAGTGGTGATATCAAATGGGTATATATAAGTGGCAGAAGAATTGATGATGATAATGGACATCCTGTCTATCTGTGTATATTGACAGATATTACTGCTAAGAAACGTATTGAAGCAGAATTTGAAGACAATGTAAAAAGAGCAGAAATTGTTTCTGATATCCTCAATGCGATAATATGGACCTATGATATAGAGACTGGAAAAATTAAGCATAGCGGCAGACTTGAACCATCATATACCCAAAGACACCAGACAGATAACTTTAATGAGGTTAAGCTTATTATGGCAATGCTTCATCCAAATGATATTGACAGGTTCAAATATAATTTTAAAAAGCTTATAGAGAGTGAAAAAAAGACACATGAAACATATCTTATTAAAAATAATGCAGGTGTGTTTCAAAATATGGAAATTCTCGCTGCTTCTGTCTGTGACGGAAATGCTAAACCATCAAAAATCTATGGTTTAATAAGACTGAAGGATGAATCCAGCACGAACATTGCCATTGAGTACAATAAAAACAATAATAAGCTTCTGGCACTTTCAAAAGCAGCCAGTTCAAAATCAAATGACTATATAACTGGTCTGATGCCATATTCATCATTTTTAGCAAAAGCAGAAAAAATCCTTAAAGACAGGGATGAGAAGGAACATTATGCAATAGTATGTGCTGATATAAACGAATTTTTAAAATTCAGCCACCACTATGGCTTCTCCATAAGTAACCAGATATTGAAGACCTTTTCAAAGATTATTACAGATACTATTGCGAAAAATGGAATATGTTCACGTGTTGATGGAGATTATTTTGTAATAATGTTTCCATATACACAGCATAAAGAGCTTATGAGGCTTATGTCATCAATGGTACATGCAAAAGAAGAAATTGACGAAATGGATGGAAGTATATGTTTTAGCACCACAACAGGCATATACCTTGTCCAGCCAGAAGATAATGAACTTGCTGACATGCTTGAAAAAGCTGATTTAGCAAGAAGAAGCATAAAAGGCCTGATGGGCAACCACTATGCTATATATACTGAAGACTTAAAAAACTACAGGTTTAGGGAAGATGAAATTATAGATGAGATTTATAATGCTATGAGAACCAGAAGCATTGAAATATGCTTTATGCCAAGAATATATAAAAGCAAAGAAAATGTCACTGGCTGTAAAGCAGTACCAAGAGTTCTTTTAAAAGATGGACAGTATATGGAATCAGTAAGATTATTAAAGTTTATAGAAAGAGGCGGCAAACTTAATGAGTTTGCGTTTGCAACTTTATCATCTGTATGTGCCAATATGGGTGCATGGAAAATGCAGGGCCATAAAATAGTTCCTCTTTCAATTGAAATTACTGCAAGCGAACTGTCTATACAAAATGCTGTGGATATAATTGATGATATAGTTGTGGTAAAAAATAACATTGAACCCAAAGAAATTATTTTTGAAATACATGAAAGGTACTTTGCAGAAGGCACTACTGTTTTTGATATGAATGTAGAGGCATTGTACAAAAAAGGATACCAGATAATTATAAGCCGTTTTGGTTCTGACCACACTGCAGTTAATACTCTCAGACGGCTTCATGTGACTGGCATTAAATTCCATGGTGGTTATTTCAATGAAAATATGAACAACCACCATGAGAAAGTTATATTCAGCAATATAGTAAAAATGGCTAAAGACCTTGGGCTTTCAGTGACATGTGGTGGAATCCAGACAAAAATGCAGGAAGCATTTGCAAAAGAGATAGGCTGTGAAGTTTTTGAAGGTGAGATGTACTATGGTAAAGTAAGATATGATGTCTTTGAAAAGTGCTTTTTAACAGATTAGGACTTTCTGTTAAGCAGGTT
>DKXQ01000212.1:6778-7011 GCA_002493085.1 Lachnoclostridium sp. UBA7122 | reverse complement strand
GCAAGTCTGCTGGTATAATCACATACAGCACTTTCATTATCTGCTGAACATGGTCCAATTATAACTATGAATTTGTCTGACTTGCCAGTAATCACATCTGCAATTATTTTATCTTTTTCAGCCTTAAGTGCTTTTAAATCATTGCGCAGTGGATGCAGTTCTTTAAGTTCTTCAGGTGTCATAACTGGTTTTATATAATTAATGCTCATTATTTGCCTCTCTTTCTTTCCATC
>DKXQ01000212.1:0-6388 GCA_002493085.1 Lachnoclostridium sp. UBA7122 | reverse complement strand
AGGATATATAATCTGTAATCTAGTCCGCAACAAATATTAATTCTATTCAATTTTACAAATTATGTCAAGATTAATTTATAAATTTTTAATAATTATGTACTAAAATCCCACCGTTACTAAAATAATTACACAATAGCCCTGTAATATTTAATAAAAAATATAAATAGTATTCTTTACTTTTTGTGCACTAAGTGGTAAAATAATGTCAAGAACTTTTATTTTAAGGAGGAAAATATTAAGATGGCTAGAGCTAAACAATCAATGGATGGAAACACAGCAGCAGCACACGTAGCATATGCATATTCAGAAGTTGCGGGTATCTATCCTATCACACCTTCAAGCCCTATGGCTGACTCTGTTGATATGTGGTCAGCAGCAGGACAGAAGAACATTTTTGGTGACACAGTTAAAGTTGTAGAGATGGAATCAGAAGCAGGTGCTGCCGGTACAGTGCATGGTTCACTCGCAGCAGGTGCGCTTACTACTACATTTACAGCATCACAGGGTCTTCTTCTTATGATTCCTAATATGTACAAGATAGCTGGTGAGCAGCTGCCAAGCGTATTCCATGTATCTGCACGTACAGTATCAACACATTCATTAAATATTTTCGGTGACCACAGCGATGTATATGCATGCCGCCAGACAGGTTTTGCTATGCTTGCTGAGACAAATCCGCAGGAAGTTATGGATTTAAGCCCTGTTGCACATCTTGCATCTATAGAGGGCAAAGTTCCATTTATCAATTTCTTTGATGGTTTCCGTACATCCCATGAAATCCAGAAGATTGAGAAGTGGGATTATGAAGACCTTAAAGAAATGTGCAATATGGAAGCAGTTGAAGAGTTCCGTAAACATGCACTTAATCCTGAGCATCCGGCATCACGTGGCTCACATGAGAACGGTGATGTATTCTTCCAGCACCGTGAAGCATGTAACAAAGTTTATGATGAACTTCCTGCCGTTGTTGAGAAGTATATGGGCAAGGTTAATGAAAAGCTTGGCACAGACTATGGCTTATTTAACTATTATGGTGCTCCTGATGCAGAGCGTGTGATTATTGCAATGGGCTCCATCTGTGACGTTGCAGAAGAAGTTATTGATTACCTTACAGCTGCTGGTGAGAAAGTTGGACTTATTAAGGTACGTTTATACCGTCCATGGTCTTCAGAAGCTATTCTTAAAGTAATTCCTAAGACAGCTAAGAAGATTGCTGTGCTTGACCGTACAAAAGAGCCAGGTTCACTGGGCGACCCTCTTTTCCTTGATGTAGCAGCTACTTTACGTGAAGCAGGGCTTAATGATATCGTTCTTACAGGCGGACGCTATGGCCTTGGTTCAAAGGATACACCTCCTTCATCTGTATTTGCAATATACAAAGAGTTAGAGAAAGACGAGCCTAAGAGCCGCTTTACAATTGGTATTGTAGATGATGTAACTAACTTAAGCCTTCCAGAGGTTAAGCCAGCTCCTATTACATCAGCACCAGGAACAAAAGAGTGCAAGTTCTGGGGTCTTGGCGGAGATGGTACAGTTGGTGCTAACAAGAACTCTACAAAGATTATCGGTGACCATACAGATAAGTTTATCCAGGCTTATTTCCAGTATGATTCAAAGAAAACAGGTGGTGTGACAATTTCACATCTGCGCTTTGGTGACAATCCTATAAAGAGCCCATACTACATTAACCAGGCAGACTTTGTTGCATGCCATAACCCTTCTTATGTAGTCAATGGCTTTAAGATGGTACAGGATGTTAAGCCAGGCGGTGTATTTATGATTAACTGCCAGTGGTCCGATGAAGAGCTTGAGTCTAAGCTGGACGCTGCTTCTAAGAAATATATTGCTGATAACAATATCCAGCTTTATACAATCAATGCTATTGATAAAGCTATTGAAATCGGCATGGGCAAACGTACTAATACAATCCTCCAGTCTGCATTCTTTAAACTTGCTGAAATTATGCCTATTGAAGAAGCTGTTGATTATATGAAACAGGCTGCTAAGAAGTCATACAGCAAAAAGGGTGATGCAGTAGTTGAGATGAACTACAAAGCAATTGATGCTGGTGTAGATGCCACACATAAAGTTGAGATTCCTGATTCATGGAAGAATCCAGAGCCAGATGCCCCAGCTAAAGAACTTACAGGCCGTCCAGAAGTTGTTAAACTGGTTAAAGACCTTATGGAGCCAATCTCAAAGATGGATGGTGACAGCCTTCCTGTATCAGCATTTATTAACAATCCTGACGGACAGTTTGAAACAGGCGCTTCTGCATATGAGAAACGTGGTACAGCTGTAACAGTTCCTACATGGGACCCTGAGAAGTGTGTACAGTGTAACAACTGCGCATTTGTATGCTCACATGCTACAATACGTCCATTCCTTCTGACAGAAGAAGAGAAAAATGCTGCTCCTGACAATATTAAGACAGCTGCTGACAAGTCAAAGAAGACAGATTATCTGTTTACAATGAGTGTTTCACCTCTCGACTGTATGGGATGTGGTGAATGTGTAACAGTATGTCCTGCTGAAGGCGCTATTAAGATGGTTCCACAGGCAGAAGAAGCTGATGAACAGCCAGTATTTGATTACCTTGTTGCTAATGTTGGCAAGAAAGACAGCGGATTTGCAGATACAACACCAAAGGGAAGCCAGTACAACCAGCCACTCCTTGAGTTCTCAGGAAGCTGCGCAGGATGTGCAGAGACATCTTACGCACGCCTTATTACACAGCTTTTCGGTGAGCAGATGTATATCTCCAATGCAACAGGATGTTCATCAATCTGGGGCAACCCGGCAGCAACATCACCTTATACAGTACACAAGGATTCCAAGAAAGGTCCGGCATGGTCTAACTCACTGTTTGAGGACAACGCAGAGCACGGTCTTGGCATGCATATAGGCCAGAAGTATCTCCGTGACCAGGCTATTGGATTTGTAAAGGCATGCGCAGCTTCTGACAAAGCTTCAGATGAGTTAAAGGCTGCTGTAGATAAATTCCTTGAAACACAGAATGACACAAAAGCCAATGCACCTGCAACAGAGGCTCTTATACCTGAACTTGAAAAAGCAGCAGAGGCTGGATGCCCTGACGCACAGGCAGCACTTGCTAAGAAAGATTACCTCAGCAAAAAATCTGTATGGATTTTCGGTGGTGACGGCTGGGCATATGATATCGGCTTCGGCGGACTTGACCATGTACTTGCATCAGGTGAGAATGTCAATGTTATGGTATTTGATACAGAAATGTACTCTAATACAGGCGGACAGGCATCTAAAGCTTCAAATATCGGTGAAGTCTGCCAGTTTGCAGCAGCAGGTAAGGAAATAGGCAAGAAGAGCCTTGCTGAAATTGCTATGAGTTATGGCTATGTATATGTAGCACAGATTGCACTTGGCGCTAACCCTGCACAGGCAGTTAAAGCTATAACAGAAGCAGAAGCTTACAATGGTCCTTCACTTATCATCGGTTATGCACCATGCGAACTTCACGGTATTGCTAAGGGCGGCATGAACCACTGCCAGGATGAGATGAAGAAAGCGGTTAAGTCCGGTTATTGGAACTTGTTCTCATTCAACCCTGCACTTAAAGCAGAAGGAAAGAATCCATTTACTCTTTCATCTAAAGAGGGCGATGGTTCATACCAGGAATTCCTTAACAATGAAGCACGTTATACACGTCTTATTAAGCCATTCCCTGAGCGTGCTGAAAAACTCTTTAAAGAGTCAGAAGAAGCAGCAAAAGCACGCTATGAGCACTTACAGAGATTAGTTGAGCTTTATAAATAAGACTTTCTGCATAGCATATATATTTTCATTTTTTAAGACTGCCATACTGTGTATGGCAGTCTTTTAAACTTTATAATATAATTATTGGCAACAATCCGGAAAATATACTTTAAGATCAGATATTTTTTAAATTTTAACACAAACTTTCTTTATTGCATTATTTTTTGCAGCAATTTCTATACTGGCAGCAGTATCTGTCATCTTTTTTACAACAAGCAGGGCACGGCCATTAAACATTCTGCACCTGCCTGTCGTATAGTTTTCTTCAGTACAAGGGTCTGCGCTGCCCATGCCAGCAAGTACAGTATTGTCATCCAGTGTACAGTAAATAGTGCCTGTATAATCTGGTGTATGCCTGCCGTCAGTATCCACTGCTTCAATTTCAATAATTATAACATCTGCTGTATCAGTTTTAGCTGTGCTGGCTTTTAATGCTGCTGTCTGGCCAGAGGTTACAAGTTTATTTGAAGCGCCTTTAACTCCGTTATTATATTCAATTACTTCAATAGTACCAGGTTCATATATAACATCTGCCTGCAATATCCAGCTATCAGGTACATTCATCCGTCCGCTGCTTTTGCCATTTATAATAATTTCGGCTTCCTGTGCTTTGCTGTATATATCAAGGCGGACTTTGTGTCCTTCAAATCCTGGCCATGTCCAGCTTTCTTCTACATCTGGCCAGCCCCATGTAGATACAGCTTCCTTTTTGCCAAAATGTTCCGGTTTTAAAACAGTGATTACTGGGCCTGTTTCCATATCCCAGAGCAGACGGCGGAATTTCCCCTGTGGGCGCAGGAAACCACATAAGTCATAGTCACCACAATTGCCAGTGTGGAATGGATAATCACAGAACAGGCCACCACTCTGGTTATAAAAAGCATGGCCTATCCCGCTTTCTCCTAAATAGTCATAAGCTGTCCATGTAAAGTCACCAATAACATAAGGATGCGCCATTGTACGTTCCCACACCTGTTTCATGTTATTAGGATAACTTTCTGTACCAACAATAATGCGTTCTGGAAAATCTTTTCCATCTTTTTCATACCGGTCATCGAGGTAGTTGTATCCTGCGACATCCAGGTCTTTTATGAAAGGAGCTGTAATCTCTGCCCAGTGTTCCTTAACATAATCTGCCTGTGCAAGAAATCCCTTTACTTCATCAGGCAGACTCTCAAAATCAACAGCTTCACCACTGCCAAAAATATTTGCAAGTATACCGCCAAATTCTCCTGCATCAAGGAAGACAGCACATACACCATTTGTAATGGCACGTGTATTGTCAATATTTCGCACAAATTCACACATTTCATTGGAAATCTTTGCACCATCACCACTGCCGTCACGTTCACCTATTTCATTTCCAATAGAGTACATTATAACAGATGGGTGGTTTCTGTCACGTAATACCATAGAAGCCAGGTCTTCTTTCCAGAATTTTTCAAAATACAAGTGGTAGTCAAATGGATTTTTCTTTGCACGCCAGCAGTCAAAACATTCATCTAACACAAGCATCCCATATCTGTCACAGGCGTCTAACAGTGCAGTGCTCATAGGGTTGTGGCTCGTCCGGATTGCATTATAACCGCTTTCTTTCAACTGGAGGACTTTGCGTTCTTCCATAGCTGCATATGCACATGCGCCTGCAACTCCATTGTCGTGGTGTATACATCCTCCGCGCAGTTTAATATTTATGCCATTTAGGAAAAAGCCTTTACGTGAAAAGGATATTGTACGCACTCCAAATGTAACAGTTTTTTCATCACCGCAGACACTGGTTTTAGCAGTGTAGAGATATGGATTGTCCAGAGTCCACGGAATAAAGCTTTCATTTTTTACAGTAAAAGTACAGTCTGTAATTCCGGCTTCACAGAAAATATCCTTAGACTGGCTAATAACTGTATTGCCGTCTGCATCATAAATTGTAAGTGAAACTAAAGTTTCAAGAGGTTCTTTACTATTTGTAATACTGGCAGATACTTCAACTGTGTCAAGTGACGGAGTTTTTACACATACAGACCACGGCCCTAAATATACAGAACCGCCTTCAAGCATCCACACATGGCGGTAAAGGCCACTTCCACTGTACCAGCGGCTGTTTGGCAGGGCGTTATTTTCAACTACAACTTTGAGTTTATTATCCTCATCAAACTTCAGCCATCTGGTAATATTTACATAAAACTCTGTATAACCATAGTGGTGCAGTGTAACCATATTGCCATTAAGCCAGACTTCTGTATTGCCATAAGAACCTTCAAAAAGCAGTATAAACTGTTTTTCTTTTTTATCAGAACTTATTGTAAAGTGTTTTTCATAAGTGCCAATTCCTCCTTGGAAAAATCCACCAGCACCTTCTGTCCTGGCATCAGCAGTCCTTTCAGTAGAAATCATAAAGTCATGTGGAAGGTCTACTATTTTTTTGTATGCTTTACCGTTTTTGTCCAGTGCAGCAGTTCCAGCAGAATACGAAAAATCCCAGTTTTTGTCAAAAGAAATTATTTCCATTATTTACCTCCATTCACGCACATTTTTTGTGCATATAAAAATTGTTTGCTGTTTGTTTTTATTTAAGTTTTGATAGTGTAACTTTACCTGG
>DKXQ01000086.1:5046-5712 GCA_002493085.1 Lachnoclostridium sp. UBA7122 | reverse complement strand
TTTATATATATACAAAATTTCTTTATTTGGTATTGTCATTGACAAGTATATCTGTTGTTCCATAAAACTTTTTTCTACTGCTTTAAGGTAGCCTGTAAAAAACAGGAAATTCCACAAGTTGTCCTGTGATTTATATATATCTTCATAAGTAATATCTTCATGTACAGGTTTTTTTATTGTACCACCTGCAATTAATCTCTCAAGTTCCTGCCGTGTGGAATCATCTGCATTTTCAATTAATTCACGCACAATACTATTTGATGATGTGTTTGACCAGTATGGCTTTGGAAACTCTGTATTTTTATGGACTATATCATAAACATAGTTAATTACGCTCCATGGATTATATACCTCTGTATCTCCAAAAAGATAGCCATCATACCAGTTTTTTAATTCATCTTTTTTCTGGGTTATTCCATAAACTTCAAGAAAGCTGTCAGCTTCATCCTGTGTAAAGCCAAAATATTCTGCGTAGATTTTATCTAATACAGAAACTATTTTTAAATTATTAAGCCCTGTAAATATACTTTCCCTGCTGATACGGAGACAGCCTGTGATTACAGCAAATTCCAGGCTTTCATTTGTTTTTAATGCAGATTCAAACAGGGAACGTATAAAAGAAACCATTTCATTATAAAAACCGTTAAAATAAGCATTTTCAAGTGG
>DKXQ01000086.1:0-4736 GCA_002493085.1 Lachnoclostridium sp. UBA7122 | reverse complement strand
TTCATCAAGAAGTATAATTGTTTTTTGCTTATGGTATTTTTCAAGACATTCCGATAAAAAATAAATAGCTTTGGCATATACTATTTCATCTGCTTCCATATTTAATATAGAATTATATCTTTCTTTAGCCTTTTCTGTGATACTGTCATCTCCAAGAAGATAACTGTGTCTGTCATATTCTTTTCTGATTTCATCAATAAGGCTCAAATATGCCATATCATAAGCTGGCTGTTTTGCTGATTTTAAAGACAGGAATATTACAGGGTATTGTCCCATATGTTTTGTATATTCCTCTCCTGACTGCATAATCTTCTTCCCCTGGAAATATATAGAATTGTCTGCCACTGTCCCATCTGGAAGTATTTCTTTTTCAAAAAAGGTTTTTAACATGCTCTGGGCTAAAGTTTTTCCAAAACGCCTTGGACGTGTAAATAATGTGACTGTATTCTTTTGTGCCAGTAAATCACGTATCAATAATGTTTTATCGATATAATAATATCCTTTGGTTATCATTTGTTTATAAAATTCCACACCTATTGGTATTGGCTTTATATACTGCATGGAAAATGCCCCCTTTTTAATTGGTATTAATCCTATTCCAGATGTTAAGAAATTACTCCAATATTTGAAAAAATTTTTGATATGCATAAATGCTGCACAGCCTTTTGCTAAAATTTTAGCATCAAGATTAGAATAAATCAAGATAATTATTGTTGTCATTAATGCCATTTTATGTTATTGTTAGATTGTAGCAAATAGCTGGTATAGAAAGAGCCGGTATAATATTTACCACTTACTTAGCCAGTTAGTCTTGCAGAAAGGAATTATTATGCTTAATTTAATTTTTCAAAGAGGAAAGACAGCAATGCCTGTATATGTTGATTCACGCAATTTTTTTCTGTGAATAAAAAGGAATTCTGGTTTACTAATAAAGTTGTCCAGATAATAATGGAATACGTTGATGGAACAAAATTAGTATAGGAGGATATAAGCCGGCAGGTGAAAAAAGTGGCGTTTATAAAACAGCATTATATTCTATGCTAGAGGCAGCTAATGTCAATAGTAAGCATCCTTTTATTTATCCTGCTTATGGAGCACCTTTTGCATAAACAGGAATATTCTTATACAGGAAGTAAAAGCATCTGCTATACTATTTCAAAAGAGAATTTTAAAATATTTACAGATGACAGCACCAGTTCCAGCAATTTGTTTTCAGGATTAATATAGAGAAGCCAGAGTTGTAATGATTTATAAAGAAAGGATGGAAATATGCCGCCAGTAGTAAAACTGCTGGCATGGCAGTAATAGTTATGAGAAAGAACAGAAGCATTAAAAAAAGAAGTATTAAACAGATTATTGTATTTTATGTTACATCTATATCTGTTACTTTAGGGGTGGTACTTACGGTGCTGATGATAGTAACAGGTTTGCTTTCTACTGCATCAGTGCTTCGTGACAGCCTTCAGGTTACAGCAAGGACTGCAACACAGAATTTTAGTTCTAACCTCCATATGCTGGCTGACAGGATGGACAGTATTTCACAGGAAGATGTGCTGTCAGGCCAGGCAGTTTCTAATGAAAGAAAACAGCAGCTTCTGAATGATAAAAAGTCAAGGATTGAATTTGTATGGATTGCTGTTTATGATATGTCAGGCTCTAAGACATGTGGCGACGATACAGCACCTTCTTCTATTGATGATACAGAATATTTCCAGTATCTGTCTTCTACAGATAACATTACTATTGGAAAGCCAGAGTATAATAACGATATATGGCAACTGTCTATAGGTATTCCTGTAAGAGACCATGAGGGAAAATCTTATTCATATCTTGTAGGCAGCTACAAGTATGATTTGTTAAATGATGTGTTGTCCAATATTAATATAGGTGCAGGAGGTCTTGTATATATTGTAGATAGTGATGGTAATATTGTTGCAAGTAAAAATACCAGTGATATGGGACAGAATAAAAATATTTATGATTTATATGGCTCACGCAGGAATAATAGTATTTTTGACTCTATGCTTGATTTCCAGTCAGGTGCAGATTCAGTATTTTTTGGTGCTAACCAGCATTATATGGCATATTCGCCTGTTGCAGGGACTAACTGGACATTTATGATTGCAGCACCTGGCATGGATTTTATGACAATCCTGCTGTGGTCAGTTTTGGTAAGCATTATTATAATTGTCGTTTTACAGATTGTTACAAGAAAACTGGTTGTCAATATAGCAAATAAGATATCTGGTTCACTTTCCCTGGCAACAGACAGGCTGGTTTCTTTATCAACAGGCAATCTGAAGGATGAGGTAGCACTTGCGGACAATAATGTGGAAGCAGAAGTGCTTACTACGGCACTTTCAAAAACTGTAACAAGTCTTGCGGGGTATATTGATGATATTACCGAATATCTTGGCCAGTTGTCAGCAGGGGATTATTCAAGGGAAGTAAAGGATGCTTTTAATGGAGACTTTATTGCAATTAAAGATGCCCTGTCTTATATAACTGTGTCACTAAATGAAACTATGCTGCATATAAACGAAGCCTCACTTGCTGTAAGCAGTAATTCATCAGAAACTTCTGGCTATGCAAGACGTCTTTATGATGGTTCAATAGAGCAGACTGCTGCCCTTGAACGCCTGGATGGCAAAATTACTGATATTACCAGTAAAATAGATGAAATTGATAATAATGCCAGACATGTTAAACAAAGTGCAGATATTGCAGGACAGCGTGTAGATGAAGGAAAACAGCAGATGGATGATATGCTTTCTACAATGGACAGTATACATAATGATATGCAGGAAATTATAACTATAAGCCGCTTTATTGAGGAAATATCATCACAAACAAGCCTTCTTTCGCTTAATGCATCGATAGAAGCTGCAAGGGCTGGAGAAGCAGGAAAAGGATTTGCAGTAGTTGCACAGCAGATTGGCTTACTGGCAGACCAGACAGCAGATGCCCTTCAAAAAACAGGGGCAATAATAGAAAAGGCAAGCCAGTCTATTGGACAGGGTATGGTAACAGCAAGAAATACAGCAGAATCGTTCCAGAATATAAAAAAAGCAGCGGAAGATTTCGCAGAAATTTCTGACAGCATGATAAATATTACAGTAGAGCAGAAAGAAGCCATAGGAATTGTATCTGATGAAGTCAGCACAGTTCTTGCTATTGCAGATACAAACCAGGAACTTGCAAAAGAAACAGATGAAAATGCATCCCTGTCATTAAAACAAGCAGAAGAACTGCAGCGTATTGTGTCAGAAGTAAAACTTAAGGAGTAAATTTATTATGAAGAAAAAAGCAATTATTATAATATTGCCAGCAGTGCTTCTTATTGTGGTGGCAGTGCTGGCATGTTACAGAAATTCCAGAACTATAAAAGATGGTTATTATACAGCAGAAATGGCTGATACTTCATATGGCTGGAGGGAATACCTGTGTATACAAGTTAAAAATGGTATTATTATGTCAGCTGAGTTTAATGCAAAGAACGATAGTGGCTTTATCAAATCATGGGATAATGCTTATATGAAAAATATGAATCCTATAAGTGGCACTTACCCTAATAAATACACAAGAGAATATGTGCAGCAGCTAATAGACGGACAGGAAGATATGGAAGTGGATTTAATCACAGGGGCTACTGAATCAGGTTATCATTTTAAGAAACTGGTGGCAGCAGTTTTAGAACAGGCAAGGAAAGGTGATTCCAAAATAAAGACTGTTGAGTCTGATAACTAAAAGAAAACAAATCACAGAAAATATATTGGCTTTAGACAATGGGCAGGTCAAAGATTTGTTGCAGAAAAGAAACACGAATAAGACATTCTTTTCTCCGAATATATATTACTAAGTATTTAATAATAAAATAGAAGATGGAGAATTATATGGCAAACGTAGAAGACAGGCTGCGTGTAATAGTAAAATATTATGGGAATATTAGCAGTATTTTAGGTGGCATAAATGCTGCAGAGTCTACGGAACTGTTTAATAATTATGCCATTGTAAGCGTGCCAGCTGCACAGCTTGATGCACTGGCAGATGCACAGGGAATAGTATATGTAGAAAGACCAAGGGAAGTTTATTTTAACGTAAATAATGGAAGGGAAGCCTCATGCATTAATTCTGTACAGGGCACAGTTAATATAACAGGTACAAACACAGCTGGACCAGGGCTTACAGGAAAAGGTGTGGCAGCAGGCATAATTGATTCAGGAGAACGTGTTATTATATTGTCAAGTTAGCAAGAACCTAGTAAATATCGAAGGTTTCCGCTGATTTAGTCCTACATTAAATGCAAAATAAATAGTCATTTGGACATGGGATGAACCTGTTTTACAAATTAAAAACTGTTTATTGCATTTATTTAACACGTTGTATATTGTCTATGGTTGTTTTGATTTTATATGGAAAAATGTCTGATATTCTTCCGCCCGATGAATATGCAGTATTGATTTTTGTGTAAACTATAAATAAATTTTACAATAACTTTTTATAAGTTTCCAAACTCTCACAAAGCTTGATTTTATGCGGCTTGCGAGAGTTTGGTTATGTACGATGGCTTCACATATCTGTTTATTTTGTACCAAAAGATACCATTCTAAAGTAGTAAGAAAAGTAGTAAAATTGACGGTTATTCCTGCAAAGATTCCATCGCTATCTTAGCGGATTCTGCTGATCCGTGTGCATAGTAGCCGAGCGTAGTCGTGACGTCTTTAGGACGATAACGG
>DKXQ01000041.1 GCA_002493085.1 Lachnoclostridium sp. UBA7122 | reverse complement strand
TTATGCACCACTGCGTGCTTCATCTAAGCGGAAGCGGCTGCCGGCTGTAAAAATTTTGAAACCGCCAGAGCCATATTTGTATGTTTTCTTGCAAAATGTGTGCATTTCAGCGCTGTAAAGCGCTGTTTGTTACTATGAACGGTATAGACCATGAATAGTAACAAATATTGACATTAACTGTACATATTGTATAATAATTACTTTACAACATTTTTTTACATGTGCAGATGGAGGGCTGGCTATGGCGAAAAAATTAATTGAACTTGTGGGAATTACTAAGTCGTTTGGGGATAAGACTATTCTGGATGAAATGGATTTGTTTATGAATGAAAACAGGTTCCTGACACTCCTTGGGCCAAGCGGCTGTGGAAAGACTACTACATTAAGGATTATAGGCGGGTTTGAAACGCCTGACAGCGGAAAGGTAATATTTGAAGGTGCTGATATTACTGACCTTCCGCCAAATAAAAGACCATTTAATACTGTATTCCAGAAGTATGCACTTTTTACGCATATGAATATAGAAGAAAATATTGCCTTTGGGCTAAAGATAAAGAATAAACCTAAGAGTTATATAAAAGATAAAGTTAAATATGCTTTAAAACTTGTCAATCTTGACGGATATGAAAAAAGGATGCCTGATTCACTGAGTGGCGGGCAGCAGCAGAGGATTGCGATTGCAAGAGCTATTGTAAATGAACCGCGTGTACTGCTGCTTGATGAACCGCTTGGCGCACTGGACTTAAAACTCAGGCAGGATATGCAGTATGAGCTTATACGTCTTAAGAATGAGCTTGGAATTACGTTTATATATGTGACACATGACCAGGAGGAAGCCCTTACAATGTCGGACACGATTGTAGTAATGAATAAAGGCTATATCCAGCAGATTGGCACACCAGAGGATATATATAATGAGCCGCAGAATGCATTTGTAGCTGATTTTATAGGTGACAGCAATATTATGCATGGCATTATGATAGAAGACCGCCTTGTTGAGATATTTGGCACAAAGTTCCGGTGTGTTGATGAGGGATTTGGCATCAACAAACCTGTTGATGTAGTGGTGCGCCCGGAGGACATTGTACTTGTAGAGCCTGAAAAGGGAATAATAAAAGGAAGGGTATCTTCGGCTATTTTTAAAGGTGTCCACTATGAAATGGAAGTTGAGGCATGTGGATTTGACTGGCTTGTACATAGCACTGTGCTTGTAGAGCCTGGAAAAGAAGCAGGCATATGGATTGACCCATTTAACATACAGATAATGAATAAACCAGAATCTGAAGATGAAGAGATTTTTATAGAAGAATAGGAGGTGCATAAGTTGGGAAAATTAAATTCAAGGCTGCTTGCAGGCCCATATATTATATGGATGGCTTTGTTTACAGTTATACCACTGTGTCTGGTTGTGTATAATGCTTTTACTAATACTGGTGGTACGTTTACTTTGGAAAATGTTGCTTCCATATTTGACCCAGTTAATTCAAAACCACTCTGGCTAAGTTTTAAAATGTCATTAGTGGTGACAGCCGTGTGTTTTTTGCTGTCATTCCCGCTTGCAATGGTTTTGTGGAAATATTCAAAGAATAAGAACAGCCTTATTGTTATGGTTTTTATCCTGCCTATGTGGATGAACTTTATGTTAAGGACACTTGCATGGCGTCTTATTCTTTTAAATAATGGATTTTTAAACCATGCACTTGTCCTGGCTGGATTAAATCCTGTATATCTAATGAATACAAAAGCAGCAATTATTTTAGGCACTGCATATGATTATTTTCCGTTTATGCTGCTGCCAATATATAATGCACTTGTTAAAATTGACAAAGATATAATTAATGCTGCCAAGGACCTGGGTGCGACTGGGTTTGTAATATTGAAAAGGATTATACTGCCACTTAGCCTTCCTGGCATAGTCAGTGGGATTACAATGGTATTTGTGCCATCAATAAGTGAATTTGTAATTGCAGACATGCTTGGAGGCGGCAAGGTGTATCTTATTGGCAATGTAATTGAACAGGCGTTTAATTCAGGATATGCAGACATACATCTTGGCTCAGGCCTGTCATTGTCGCTTATGGGCATTATAGTTATAAGTATGCTGGTTTACAGATTCTTTGATAAAGGAGAGGAGGGCAGCGGAATATGGTAAATAAAGTTAAAAATACTGCTGGCAAGCTGTATCTGGTCTTAATTCTGCTTGTGCTTTATATGCCTATTGCCCTGCTTGTAGTTTCTTCTTTTAATGCATCAGAGAGAAATAAGGCAATCTGGGGCGGTTTTACAATAAGTGCATATAAGAAACTTATACATGATGAAACTGTTATGGATGCGCTTTATACAACGCTTATACTTGCAGGAGGCGCAGCTTTTATTGCAACAGTTCTTGGAACGCTTGTTTGTATAGGCATGATAAATATGAAAAAACATTCAAAATCATTTATATTAGGTGTTACACAGATTCCGCTGCTGAACTCTGATATTGTGACAGGCATTGCACTTATGCTGCTTTTTACAAGGTTTGCAGAACTCAGTTTTGCAACCATGCTGGTTGCACATGTGACATTTATTATTCCTTATGTTGTACTGAGCGTACAGCCAAAAGTTGTACAGATGAATTTAAGCACATATGAAGCAGCGCTTGACCTTGGCGCATCACAGCTATATGCTATGTGGAAAGTTATGCTTCCTGAGATTATGCCTGGGATTTTGTCAGGATTCCTGCTGGCATTTACAATGTCACTTGATGATTTCTCAGTAACATACTTTACAAAAGCACCGGGCATACATACGATGTCTACAATGGTAAATGCAGAGTACCGTAAGGGCATACAGACAGAGATATATGCACTTTCGACAATTATTTTTGTGATAATTTTGTTTGTGCTTTTTATAATAAACAGAAGAACTGAAAAAGCTGCCAGACTAGAAGCAGAAAGCGGGGTGGAAACGTGAAACACATATTGTTAAAGAAACTGGCCGCAGTGGTTTTGTGTCTTGCCATGCTGTCCAATCTGGTATCATGCGGCAAAGGCACAAAGGAAAAAGAAAAAAACCAGATTATTGTATTTAATTATGGCGATTATATAGAACGGGATGTTTTAGAGCAGTTTGAGGCGGAGACAGGCATTAAGGTTATATATGAAGAGTTTCTGACACCGGAAGCTATGTATACTAAGTACAAGAATGGTACAGTAAAGTATGATTTGATATGCTGTTCTGAATATATGCTTGATAAAATGATTAAGGATGGGGAGGCCCGGGAAATTGATACCAGTACTATGGAGCATGCAAAAAATATAGGGGACAGATTCTGGCAGATTGCAAGAAATTTTGATACAGAAAATAAGTATATAGTACCATATTTCTGGGGAACAGTAGGCATACTATATAATACCAGCATGGTAGACTTCGTCCCTGACAGCTGGAACGTTTTATGGGACAGCCGTTTTAAAAATAATATAATTATGCAAAATAGTGTAAGAGACAGCTTTATACCACCACTGGTCCTGGACGGCCAGTCCATAAATACAACAGATGAAAAAGTTCTAAGAAAAGCACTTGGCAGGCTTCAGGAGCAGAAAGAGCTTGTGCAGTCATATCTTGTAGATGAAGTGCGGGATGATATGGCAAATGAACAGGCAGCACTGGCGGTTATATATTCAGGGGAAGCAAGTCTTGCACATGAGTATAATGAAGACCTTGAATACGTAGTCCCGGATGAAGGCTCTAATCTGTGGATGGACAGCTGGATTATACCTAAGAATGGCAGTAATTATGATGGAGCTGTCAAGTTCCTGGATTTTTTGTGCAGGGAGGATATTGCACAGCAGAATTTTGAATATGTTTATTATTCAACACCAAATGAAGCTGTGCTTAACAATATAGATGAAGAAGAAAAAGAAGAAGACAGCGCTATATTTCCAGAAGAAGACGTGCTTGGAAGATGTGAGATATTTACATATCTGGGCACAGAAGCAGAGGAACTTTATAACAGGCTGTGGAAAGAACTTAAGGTTTACTGACCTTTTGACAAATGCTATATTTTAGGATAATCTATATTAAAGAAAACCAGGGTGGAAGAAAAAAATAAGAAAGGAAAATGCAAACACACATCTTTTACCCTTTGTGTTTGCACCTTAAATGAAAATGCAGGTATTTTCATTTGAGGTCTGGTGTAAATTATGATTGATGGCAAAAAAGTTTTATACAGTGGCATGCAGGCAACAGGCAGCCTTACATTAGGCAATTACCTGGGAGCGCTTAAAAACTGGGTGGATTTAAATGAAAAGTACAAGTGTTTCTTTGGTGTAATGGATTTACATTCTATTACTGTACGGCAGGAACCGTCTGAATTTAGGAAACGTGCCAGAAGCCTGCTTGCACTTTATATTGCAGCAGGACTTGACCCAGTTAAAAACTGCCTGTATTTCCAGTCACATGTCCCGGCACATGCCGGACTTGCATGGATACTGGGATGTTTTACCTATATGGGAGAACTTAACCGGATGACACAATTTAAAGATAAGTCTGCTAAACATGCAGATAATATTAATGCAGGGCTTTATACATATCCTGTACTGATGGCTGCAGATATACTGCTTTACCAGACTGAATATGTTCCTGTAGGAAAAGACCAGCAGCAGCATCTTGAGATAACACGTGATATTGCACAGCGTTTTAATGCAATTTATGGTGATGTATTTGTAATACCTGAAGGATTTTATGGCAAAAGAGGCGCTAAAATCATGAGTTTACAGGACCCTTCAAAAAAGATGTCAAAGTCTGATGAAAACCCTAATGGCAGTATTTACCTTATGGATGATGCAGATACAGTTGTCCGCAAATGCAAGCGTGCTGTTACTGATTCTGGCAGCGAAGTGCGCTATTCTGAGGATAAGCCTGGAGTCAGCAACCTTCTTGAGATTTATTCAGCATGTACAGGCAAATCAATAGAAGATGCAGAAAAGGAATTTGACGGCAAGGGTTATGGAGAATTTAAGCCAGCAGTAGCAGAAGCTGTAAATTCTGTACTTGAGCCAATGCACCGGGAATATAACCGGATTATTAAAGATAAAGGCTATCTGGATGGCATTATTAAGGAAAATGACAGCCAGGCAGCATATTTTGCCAATAAAACGCTTAGAAAGGTGCATAAAAAAGCAGGTTTTACGGACATGCCACATTGATTTAAAATGTGGTAGCACAGGAAAGGAACAGGGTTATTATGGCTGGTTCAGTTTTTGGACAAATTTTTAAAATGGCTACATGGGGAGAGTCACATGGAAAAGGCATAGGTGTTGTTGTGGATGGATGTCCGGCAGGGCTTGCCCTGGATGAAGCAAAGATACAGGCATACCTTGACAGAAGAAAACCCGGGCAGACAAAGTATTCTACACCACGTAAAGAGGACGATGCTGTGGAGATACTTTCAGGTGTTTTTGAGGGCTTTACAACAGGAACACCTATATCAATGGCTGTATATAATAAGTCACAGCGCCCAAAAGATTATTCCGCAATAGCATGCTGCTACAGGCCAGGACATGCTGATTATACATTTGATATGAAATACGGTTTCAGGGACTACAGAGGCGGCGGACGCTCATCAGGACGTGAAACTATTGGCAGGGTTGCGGCTGGTGCAGTCGCTGCAGAAGTGCTTAAAGAATTTGGGATAGAAGTATGTGCCTATACAAAGTCAATAGGCGGCATAACTATAGATGACAGTTATGCAGGAGACTGTTTATATGGCAGTGTACAGGACCTGCGTGCAAATATGATGAAAAGCCCGCTTTATATGCCTGACCCTGTGGCATCACAAAAGGCAGAAGAACTTCTTTTACACAAGATGCAGGAAAAAGACTCAGCAGGCGGCATAATAGAGTGCATTGTATCTGGCATGCCGGCAGGTGTGGGAGAACCTGTATTTGAAAAACTAGATGCCAATATTGCAAAGGCTGTTATGTCAGTTGGTGCGGTTAAAGGTGTTGAAATTGGCACAGGAAACATGGCGGCACAGTCTTACGGGTCGTGTAATAATGACAGCTTTTACAGTGCAGATAATACTGCCATTTTAAAGAGAACAAATAATGCAGGTGGCATACTCGGCGGTATAAGTGATGGCAGTAACATCGTAGTAAGGGCAGCAGTAAAACCAACTCCATCTATAGCAAAAATGCAGCATACTGTAGATAAAAACGGTACAGATACAGATATAGAGATAAAAGGACGGCACGACCCTGTAATAGTACCAAGGGCTGTCGTAGTTGTTGAAGCAATGACAGCCACTGTTGTGCTTGATATGCTGATGATGTCAATGCTCTCAAGAATGGACTTAATGAAGAAATTTTTCACTTTGTAGAATATTCTGCAAAAATTTCACAGATGCTATTTTTAATCATATGTTAATACCAGAGGGATTTTTTTATGGAGGCATTTATGAGATATTATCATTATGGATATAAAAATAACAGTAAGTCCAGTGACGAAGAAAACACCCTGAATGGATGCTTTATAACAGAGACGGACATTAATAAAAAGACTGTGTATAACAGCAGCCTTGTGATAGAAGATGATACAGTTTATGAGATTGATGAAGAATGTATGAAATGCAGGAAATAGTTACAGGTTAGATAACAGACAATATTAAAACAGACCAGCACTGGCGGGATATGCCGCCAGCACTGGCCCTTTCCTGTATGCAGATGCAGGCTGCATCCGGTCCAGTAAGATAAACCTAAGCTTTTGTTGCGGAATCAGAATCCACCGCCACAGCAGCAGAGAAGAATTAAAATCCAGATTATTGAACCACATCCAGATTCACCGCCACAGCCTCCGCCGAAGCCAGGATTGAAATTACCGCCGCCACAGCAGCTGCAAAGGAGAAGCAGGATAATTATCCAGCTGCATCCATTTTCACCTGAACTGCATCCGCCACAATTTGTTGCTGCTAAATCACTCATAATATCCTCCAGTCTGTCGCTTTTACGACAGTTAAATTTATTTACAGTCTTATACTATGCGGCACTGCTTGGACAGTTTACTAAAAATGAAAAATAATTTTAAAAGGTATTGGGTTTTTGCCTATGGCATACGAAAGGATTTATTTATGAAAAAACACATGTTTATAAAAATTATCTGCAGCATTATATTTTGTATGTGTCTTATGGGCTGTGCCATTACTGGGGATAACAGTGATGTATATATGCCAGAAAAAAGCCCGGAGACAGAAGAAACACCTGTGCAGGCAGAAGGATTAAGCCGTGATGAGGCTATCCAGGCTGCAGCAGCTTATATGGAAAATATGACTGTAGAAGAGAAAGCAGGACAGCTTTTTGTTGTAAACCTTGAATTGATAGATAACAGAAATGGCAGTTTTTATGAATGGAAGAAATTTACAAAGACAATGAAAAAATCTATGGAAAAGTACCATATTGGCGGGGTGATACTTTTTTCAAGAAATATAGCAAACAGAAAACAGACTAAAAAACTTATAAACAGGCTGCAAAAAAACAGCAGCATACCACTTTTTATAACAGTAGATGAAGAGGGCGGTGATGTATCAAGGATTGCTGGCAATGAAAAAATGAAGACAACCGTATTTCCATCTATGGAAGAAATAGGAAAAAAAGAAGATGAATCATATGTATACAAAATGGGCCAGACTATTGCTTCAGAGATAAAGGAACTTGGATTTAATACTGACTTTGCACCTGTTGCAGATGTCAGGACAAGTGAACTTAACTTAGAGATAGGCTCAAGGTCATTCGGTGGCGAACCAGATAAAGTGGCAAAGATGGTCTCGGCTTTTGTGAAAGGCATGCAGCAGCAGAATATAAGTGCTGCGTTAAAACACTTTCCGGGACAGGGTTCTTCAAGTGGTGATACCCATATAGAAAGTGTTAATATAGATAGCAGTATTACAAGTCTTAGAAAGAACGATTTTGTACCATTTGAAGCAGGTATAGAGGCAGGCGCTGATTTTGTGATGGTATCCCATATCTCAGTAAGCAAAGTAACAGAAACAGCACAGCCGGCCAGCATGTCCGGGCTTATAATGGAGACAATACTGCGTGATGAACTTGGCTTTCAGGGCGTTGTTATAACTGATGCGATGGATATGGCATCCATAACAGAAACTTATACACCTGCAGAAGCAGCGTATGGCGCTGTAAGCGGAGGCACTGATATAGTTCTTATGCCAGAAGAGCTTGATGCAGCTTATAATGAGATTCTAAATAAAATAAATGATGGAACGATATCTAAAGAAAGGCTTGATGCCTCTGTATTAAGGATTCTTACAGTGAAATTTATGCGTGGCATTATTTCCGCACAGGATACCAGCCCTATAGAATTGAACTGATGGATTAATCTATGCTTGCCATTTTGATGGAAATTGGTATAATAAATATTGTAAAAACTCTGGAGGAAAAAATGGATAAACAAATAAAGCATAATAATGACTCTGGTCTTGGTGAAGAATGTGGTGTTTTTGGCATGTATGATTTAGATGGCACAGATGTGGCATCTTCAATTTATTATGGTCTTTTTTCCCTGCAGCACAGAGGACAGGAAAGCTGTGGCATAGCTGTAAGCCGCACTGACGGTCCGGAGCGTAATTCATCTGTATGTAAGGGCATGGGACTTGTCAATGAGGTTTTTAATGCACAGCAGCTTGAAAATATGCATGGGGATATTGGTGTAGGCCATGTCCGTTATTCTACAGCAGGGGCAAGCATTGCGGAGAATACACAGCCATTAGTCCTTAATTATATTAAAGGCACGCTTTCAGTTGCACATAATGGCAATCTGGTCAATGCACTAAAGCTGCGCAGGGAACTGGAACTGAATGGCGCTATCTTCCAGACAAGCATTGATTCAGAAGTTATTGCATACCTTATTGCCAGGGAAAGGCTTAAGGCAGGAAGAGCAGAAGAAGCAGTAAAAAGGGCAGCAGAAAGGCTTCAAGGTGCATACTCACTTGTAGTAGCAAGCCCGCGTAAGCTTATAGGTGCAAGAGACCCGTTTGGATTCAGGCCTCTCTGCATTGGAAAGAGGGGCAATGCGTATATACTTGCATCAGAAACATGTGCACTTGATACAATAGGTGCAGATTTTATACGTGATGTAAAGCCTGGTGAGATTGTTGCAATTACTGCAGACGGGATAAAGTCTGATATGGGCATGGCAGGAGGCAGGACAGCAAGATGCATATTTGAGTATATTTATTTTGCACGGCCAGACAGTTATATAGACGGGATATGCGTACATGAATCAAGGCTCACCGCAGGAAAAATACTTGCACAGACACACCCGGCAGATGCAGATATAGTTACAGGTGTCCCAGAATCAGGCAATGCAGCAGCGATGGGCTATGCAATGGAATCAGGTATTCC
Source organism: Lachnoclostridium sp. UBA7122 (assembly GCA_002493085.1). GTDB lineage: Bacteria > Bacillota > Clostridia > Lachnospirales > Lachnospiraceae > Butyribacter. The sequence goes on along the minus strand of DKXQ01000041.1, from coordinate 26,056 downwards.
ATATAGTGCAGCTTTTGTAAAAAACAGCTATGTCGGACGTACATTTATAAAGCCTAAACAGTCAGCACGTGAATCAAGTGTTATGGTAAAGCTTAATGCATTAAAGAGTGTTGTAGACGGAAAAAGAGTTATTATGATTGATGATTCAATTGTGCGTGGCACTACAAGCGCACGTATAGTTAAGATATTAAAAGATGCAGGTGCAAAAGAAGTACATGTACGCATAAGTTCACCTCCGTTTTTATATCCATGCTATTTTGGGACAGACATACCTTCAAGTGGCCAGCTTATTGCTTATAATCATACTGTTGATGAGATATGCCAGCTTATAGGTGCTGATTCACTTGGCTATCTTGACGCCAGCCGTTTAGGTGAGCTTACAGGCGGCAGGCTGGATTACTGCAGTGCATGTTTTTCAGGGAATTATCCTATAGAGCCTCCCAAAGAAGACATACGCGGGGATTATGAAAGGTAAATTTGCAGAAAGGCGGTTTATAATAATGAATAATGACAGGTATACAAGCCCTCTTTCAGAGCGTTACGCAAGTAAAGAGATGCAGTATATTTTTTCACCAGATAAGAAGTTTAAAACATGGAGAAAGCTGTGGATTGCACTTGCTGAAGCTGAAAATGAACTAGGGCTTAAAAATGAAAAAGGGGAGCCTGCTGTGACAACAGAACAGATAGAAGAGCTTAAGGCACATGCAGAAGATATAAATTATGATGTTGCAAAGGAAAGGGAAAAACTTGTGCGGCATGATGTTATGTCACATGTTTATGCATATGGCGTACAGTGCCCGGAGGCAGCAGGCATAATCCATCTTGGTGCTACTTCGTGCTATGTTGGTGACAATACAGATGTTATAATTATGTCAGAGGCACTTAAACTTGTACGCAGTAAGTTAATAAATGTTATTGACAGGCTTGCAGGATTTGCCATTAAATACAAAGACATGCCATGTCTTGCATTTACACATTTCCAGCCGGCACAGCCTTCTACTGTGGGCAAGCGTGCAACATTGTGGATCCAGGAATTTATGATGGATTTAGAAGATTTGGAATATGTTGCTGGTTCACTGAAACTTCTTGGTTCAAAAGGCACAACAGGCACACAGGCAAGTTTTATGGAGCTTTTTGACGGTGATGAAGAAAAAGTTAAAAAGCTTGACAATATTATTGCACAGAAAATGGGCTTTGATGAATGTTTTCCTGTATCAGGACAGACATATTCACGCAAGCTTGACACAAGAGTATTAAATGTGCTTGCAGGAATTGCAGCGAGTGCACATAAGTTTGCATGTGATATACGTCTGCTGCAGCACCTTAAAGAGATTGAAGAACCATTTGAAAAGAACCAGATAGGTTCTTCAGCAATGGCTTATAAGCGCAATCCTATGAGATGTGAGAGGATTACATCACTTGCCAGATATGTGATGTCAGATGTGGCCAATGCAATGTATACATCAGCGTGCCAGTGGTTTGAGCGTACACTTGATGATTCTGCTAACAAACGTATAAGCATGCCAGAAGGTTTTCTTGCAACAGATGGTATACTGGATTTGCTTCTGAATGTAGCAGATGGTCTTGTTGTTTATGATAAAGTTATAGAAAAACATCTTATGTCTGAGCTTCCGTTTATGGCAACAGAAAATATTATGATGGATGCAGTGAAAGCAGGCGGCAACAGGCAGGAACTACATGAAGAGATACGCATGCTTTCAATGCAGGCTGGTGAAAATGTTAAAAAATATGGTATGGAGAACAATCTTGTGGAACTTATTGCAAAAGACAGTAAGTTTCCTATTGGTGAAGAAGAACTTAAAAACGCTATGGATGCTTCAAAATATACAGGACGTGCTGCATCACAGACTGAGGAATATATCAGGAATTTTATAAAACCTGTTCTTGACGCCAATAAGGAAATCTTAGGCATAAAGCCAGAAATAACTGTATAAAAAATAATCTATTGCAATAGTACAGATAAATTGAGGGAAGGGAATTATGGGAAGTAAAAGAATATTAACGACAAGGGCCCAGGCTGGCATGGTAACTGCTGCTGATGTATATACATCAGATACAAAACTGGTGATTCCTAAAGGTACAGTCCTTAAAGATGATATTATAGCAGCATTAAAGGAGCGCTCTATATTTGCTATCAGGATAGAAACAGGTGATGATGGTACTGCTGTTTCCATGCCAGAGGAAATAAGAGAAGAAATACAGGAAATAGAAGAAGTGCCAACATTGCCAGACCCTGGTGTTATGGAAACTACTAGTGACAACATACACTTTGCCAATGCCAGGGAGGCAGATAATTTTAAAGAGTTCAAGTCTTTATTTATGGACAGTGTTGACAATTTAAAAGATGTGTTTAACAATGTTGTAGTAAATAATGATGAAATTGATACAGGGCTGCTTCTTTCTGATGTTAAAAGTGTTATTGCCAAAGGCAGGAACAGCATACATATATTTGATATGCTGCAGTGCATGAGGGGATATGATGATGTCACTTATGTACACTGTATGAATGTTGCCCTGTTAAGCAATATGATTGGAAGAATTGTATATCCTGGCATATCACATGAAGAACTTGATGTACTTACATTATCAGGGCTGCTTTGTGATGTAGGAAAAATGTTAGTGCCAGAAGAAATTATTATGAAAAAAGGCAGGCTTTCTGTATCTGAGTATAATATAGCTAAAACACATGTATTCCATGGCAATAATATTTTAAAAAGGCTTAATCTTGACCCACGTATAGCAGAAGTTGCAATGCGCCATCATGAAAGATGTGACGGCAGCGGATATCCTGGCGGTTATAGAAAGGACCAGATAGAGGAATTTTCAAGAATTGTTGCAATCGCTGATGTATATGATGCTATGACGTCTGACAGGGTTTACCGTGAGGCAATATGCCCATTTGACGTTATACATATGTTTGAAAGGGAGGGCATTTTAAAATATGATGTAAAATTCCTGCTTCCGTTTCTTCACAAGGCAGCACAGGCATTTGTTAATTCAAAAGTAATGCTTTCCAATGGTGAAACGGGCAAGGTTATAATGGTTAATGAGAAAGAATTATCAAAGCCTGTTGTACAGGTTAAAGATGATTTTTATGATTTGTCAAAGGACAATTCTATAAGTATTAGAAAAGTACTGGTTTAGTAAAATAATATGCCGTGTTTTACGGCAGAATGGAGGATGTTATGGTAACAGCTATTGTTGGAGCTAACTGGGGAGATGAGGGCAAAGGTAAAATTACGGATATGCTTGGTGAAGAGTCAGATATTATCGTCCGTTTCCAGGGAGGAAGCAATGCCGGGCATACTATTATTAATGACTATGGCAAATTTGCACTGCATCTGCTTCCATCAGGCGTTTTTTACAGCCATACAGCCAATGTAATAGGCAATGGAGTGGCATTAAATATTCCATATCTGGTTAATGAGATAGATGAACTTATAAAAAGAGGAGTGCCAAAGCCGGAAGTACTTGTATCTGACAGGGCACAGATTCTTATGCCATACCATATAGCTTTTGACGAATATGAAGAGGAACGCCTTGGTGGCAGGTCATTTGGCTCTACAAAGTCGGGCATAGCACCATTCTATTCAGATAAATATGCTAAAACTGGCATACAGGTGTCAGAACTTTTTATGGATGACAAGGCATTAAGAGAGAAAGCTGAAGGAATATGTGTAAAGAAAAATATAGCACTTAAATATCTTTACAATAAACCAGAACTTGATATAGACCAGCTTATGGAGACACTGCACAGTTACCGTGATATGGTAGCGCCTTATGTATGTGATGTGTCCGCTTATCTGCGCAAAGCAATTAAGGAGGGAAAGAACATTCTTCTTGAAGGCCAGCTCGGTTCGTTAAAAGACCCTGACCATGGCATATACCCTATGGTTACATCTTCATCGACACTTGCCGCATATGGTGCAGTGGGCGCTGGCATACCTCCATACGAAATAAAAAGAATTGTCACAGTTGTAAAGGCATACTCAAGTGCAGTAGGTGCTGGTGAGTTTGTAAGCGAGATACATGATGAAGCACAGGCGGATGTGCTCAGGAAGCATGGCGGTGACAATGGTGAATATGGCGCAACTACAGGACGGCCAAGACGGATGGGATGGTTCGACGCAGTTGCAACACGCTATGGCTGTGAAATACAGGGCGCTACAGAAGTAGTACTTACAGTCCTTGACTGCCTTGGATACCTTAAAGAAATACCTGTATGTACTGCCTATGAGATTGATGGAAAAGCTGTAACAGATTTTCCTGTAACAGCACAGCTTGCCAAAGCAAAACCAGTATACAAAGTGCTTCCAGGCTGGGAATGTGATATCAGCAACATTAAAGAATATAGCAAGCTTCCAGAAAACTGCCGCAGATATGTTGAATTTATTGAAGAGCATATTGGGGTACCAGTCCATATGATTTCAAATGGTCCAAAGAGAACAGATATTATCCACCGTAAATAGCATATGCATTTACTTACTATGGCGTACTTATAAGATAACTGCTGCAATAGCTGCGGCAGTTATCTTATTATCTGGATATATGGCTATGGCATGTCAATTTTAAAAATGGGGAATTTTTATGAATTATGGTGAACGGCAAATAAATAAAAAGATTAAAAAGCTTGCCTCTTCCAGAAGTAAAATCTTAAACAGGGTATATCTATACAGCATTATTTTTCTTGTGATACTGCTTATATCAGCATTTTTTGTTATATTGTCCTGCTTTGCAGGAGCACTGCATGGTTTAATTGACAGTGCACCTGTCCTTGCAGAAACAGAACTTATGCCAAGCGGATATGCAACTACTATATATGATACAGATGGCAATGTTACACAGACATTAGCAGGCTCTGATGCAAACAGGATATATATGGATATCAGCAAAATTCCTTTATGTGTACAACATGCATTTGTCGCTATAGAAGATGCAAGGTTTTATGAACATAAAGGAATAGATTTAAAAGCGATTGTAAGGGCGGTGTATTCGAGTGTTATAAGTAATGGCAGCATAGAACAGGGAGCAAGTACAATTACCCAGCAGCTTTTAAAAAACCAGGTGTTTGGCGGAGGCAATGAAACTTCAATTTTTGCAAAACTGACACGTAAAATACAAGAACAGTGTCTTGCTGTTGATTTGGAAAACAACATGGACAAGGATCAGATACTTGAATACTATCTTAATACAATAAATCTTGGCCAGAATACACTGGGGGTTGAAGCTGCCAGCAGAAGATATTTTGACAAAACTGTATCAGAGCTTACAGTATCAGAAGCTGCTGTACTGGCTGGCATTGCACAGAGTCCCACAGAGTACAACCCAATTACCCGCCAGGAAAACAATACTGCAAGAAGGAAGCTTGTACTTAAAGCCATGCTGGAGCAGGAATATATATCAGAAGATGACTATGAAGATGCCCTTGGTGATGACATATATTCTTATATAAAAGATATTAATGAAAAGAAAGTTTCGGAGAAAAGGACAGTTAATTCTTATTATGTGGATGCAGTTATAGACAGTGTGGTAAAAGACCTTAAGCAGGAGCTTGGCTATACTGAAACACAAGCTTATAACGCTGTGTACAGAAGAGGGCTTAAAATATTTTCATGCCAGGACAATGAAATACAGGACATTTGTGATAAAGTTACCAACGATGACAGCTATTACCCTAAGAATACAGTAAAATACCTGTCATACAGCCTTTCAGTAAAAAACCAGACAGGGGAAGTGGCCGTTTATACAGAAAATGATATAAAGGCTTTTTATTCCGGCAGCAGGGGCAAAGAAATAAATCTCTATTTTAAAAAGAAAAAGGATGCCAGCAAATGCATAAAAGCTTTTAAAAAAAGCCTTATAAAAAAAGGAAATGAAATTGTAAGTGAAACAATTAATTTTATTAAACAGCCACAGACATCATTTGTACTGCTTGAACAGTCAACAGGATATGTAAAGGCTATTGTAGGCGGACGTGGCAGAAAAACGGCTGACAGGACGTTTAACAGGGCAACATTTTCAAAAAGACAGCCAGGCTCAACATTTAAAGTGCTGTCGACATACCTGCCAGCACTTGATACTTGTGGAATGACACTTGCAACTGTGGAAGAGGATTCGCCATATAAGTATCCTGGCACTAATATACAGGTAAAAAACTGGGATGGTTCAGGATATAAAGGCCTTATAACCATAAGAAACGCAATAGTTTCGTCAAATAACACAGTAACTGTAAAAATATTGGAAAAGGTGACACCTAAAACAGGATTTGACTATCTTTTAAACCTTGGCATTTCAACACTTGTAGACAGGAAGCAGACAGAAGATGGCAAAGTATATACAGATATCCAGCTTCCCACAGCACTTGGCGGACTTACAGATGGTGTTACAAACCTTGAACTAACTGCTGCCTATGCAAGCATAGCCAACAGCGGGATATATACAGAACCAGTGTTTTATACAAAGATAATAGACCATGATGGCAATGTGCTTTTAAAGAACAGGCCTGATACAAAAAAAGTTATGAAAGAATCTACAGCATGGCTTCTGACAGATGCAATGGAAGATGTTATCTCTGAAGGGACAGGAACTGCAGCAAAGTTTGATGGCATAAAAATGGCGCAGGCAGGTAAAACAGGGACTACATCTGATAATACAGACTTCTGGTTTGAAGGTTATACGCCATATTATACTGCAGGCATCTGGTCCGGCTATGACCTGAATACGGCACAGCCTTCAGGGAATGACCACAAAAGAATGTGGAAAGATATTATGGAACAAGTCCATAAAAAAAAGAAACTGGAATATAAGAAATTTAAGAAGCCTGATGGTATTGTGTCATGTAAAATATGTACAAAATCAGGACTGCTTGCAAGTATGGATACGTGCCCGTATGCAGATGATGGTTCTTATATACGCACAGAATATTTTGCCAGAGGTACACAGCCACAGAAAAAATGCAATATCCATATAAGCCTGAATGGCTAGTACCCTGGGCAAAAGGGCTATATACGCAGGAATCCTGCATGTCCCTGCATCCATATTGTACCCTTAAAACGTCTGCCAGCCATAGGTTCACCTATAAGGTCTTTACTATTTATGCTGATATTCATTACTATGTCATTGCAGTTAATAAGAATTTCATATATATCTTCATTGGTATAAGGATTGTGGGCAATATTCCAGTTGAGTATAGTTCCGAGTATAGAGTAATTATCTGATTCAGAACCATAAGGTATAAAACTTGTTTCAACTATACTGTATAAGTCCTCAGTTTTAATACGTTTGTTGATACGTGTGCTTAAGTCTATTTCATCAATGGTAAGACTGTCTATAGCTTCCTGGTCTCCATTCTTTGCCTTGGCTATAAGCTGGTTACGTATATGTGCCCTGAAGTTTTTCTTTTCCTTTGCAGCATCATTCTGCCGTGTTCCAAGAATAATGCATCCATCCAGGGAAAGGCCAGAAAGTGACAGCCTGGCTTTGCATGGCGTATTTTCTGGACAGTCAAGGTGGAGGTAATCTACAACATTCTGCAGATAAAAAATCATGGAGATACCCAGCCGGTAGTCATCACACATTCCTGTAAAAGCACTTGTATCCACTCTTTGGTTTATAGTTATATCTTCATTGGAAGTTACAAGCATGCTTTCACAGTATGGAAAATAGTGTTCAAGATGGAAAAAACCAAGCCTGTCATATTCACCACGCAGTGTAATGCCTGTACGTGGGGCAAACTCCTTAGTTATTTCAGTATATATATTTCCATCAGTGTGCCTGGCTTTCTTTGTCCAGCTTGGCTGGTCCATAATTATGCCAATTAATTTGTCCATTTCGTTGCGTGTGCTGATATTGTTAAAGCCCACAGCTCTTAAAAAACGATGCATTATGTTCCTCACATTCCTGCGCTGTTTTTGCGCATCTTCAGTCTGGGTTATATAGCAATGATACTACTTGATGTAACAGTGTGCAAGCATAAATATTAAATTGTAGCAATATCAATAAGGTTAGGTTGTAATTAACTTTCATTTAATATATAATATCTTTGAAAAAAAGCAGAATGGAGACAGCAGTATGTTAGAATTACAGAATATATGTTACCAGATAAATGATGAAAGCAGGGACAAAGAAATATTAAGGAACATTAATTTAAAAATTGATGAACACCTCATAGTAATTACAGGACCTAATGGTGGTGGCAAGTCAACACTTGCGAAAATGATTGCGGGAATAATAAAACCATTATCAGGTAAAATTATATTAGATGGTGAAGATATTACAGAGTTGTCTGTTACGCAAAAAGCAAAGAAAGGAATAAGCTTTGCTTTCCAGCAGCCTGTGCGCTTTAAAGGGCTTACTGTTATAGATATGATACGTCTTGCAGCTGGCAAGGATATAACCATACCAGAAGCCTGCAGCTATCTGTCCGAAGTAGGGCTTTGTGCAAAAGATTATATTAACAGGGAAATCAATGCAAGCCTTTCAGGCGGTGAAGCCAAGCGCATTGAAATTGCGATGGTTCTCGCAAGGGGAACAAAATTCTCTATTTTTGATGAACCAGAAGCTGGCATTGACTTGTGGAGTTTCCAGAACCTTATACAGGTATTTGAAAATATGTACAAGAAGATAAAAGGACAGGTACTCATTATTTCACATCAGGAGAGAATTTTAAATATAGCAGACAGGATAATTGTTTTAGCAGATGGACAGGTTATTGATGAAGGAAACAGGGAAAAAGTCATGCCAAGGCTTATTAAGAGTGATATAGCATGTCCTACACTGCTTGAAAAAATGAAACAGGAGGTCTGAAAATTGGATACAATAGAGAAGAATTTAATAGAGCAGGTCGCAGATATCCATAAAGTACCTGAGGGAGCGTATAATATACGCTCCAATGGGGAACTTGCTGGCAGGAATACTACTGCCAATATAGATATAGTTACAAAACAGGATAAGCCAGGCATAGATATAATTATAAAACCAGGCACAAAGAATGAAAGTGTCCATATACCTGTAGTTTTAAGCTTGTCGGGGCTTAAAGACATGGTATACAATGATTTTTATATAGGTGAGGATTCCGATGTTACAATAGTTGCGGGCTGCGGAATACACAACTGTGGAATTGATACGTCAGAGCATGATGGTGTCCACACATTTTATATTAAAAAGGGTGCAAAAGTTAAGTATATTGAAAAACATTACGGTGAAGGTGATGGCGAAGGGAAGCGTATACTTAATCCATCTACTATAATAAATATAGAAGATGGCGGATATATGGAGATGGACTCTGTGCAGATTAAAGGGGTTGATTCAACTAAACGTGACACAAAGGCGTACCTTGCAGATGGTGCAACACTTGTTATCCATGAAAAAATCATGACACATGGCACACAGACTGCAGAAACTAACTTTGAAGTAGACCTTGACGGCAAAGGCAGCAGTGCTAATGTTGTTTCACGTTCTGTTGCCAAAGAAAAGTCAGAACAGATATTTAATTCCCGGATAAATGGCAATAATGAATGTAATGGCCATACTGAGTGTGATGCAATTATAATGGATGAAGCAAGTGTCAGTGCCATACCACAGCTTACTGCCAATAACATTGATGCAGCACTTATACATGAAGCTGCAATAGGCAAAATTGCGGGAGAACAGCTTATAAAGCTTATGACGCTTGGGCTTACAGAGGCAGAAGCAGAAGAACAGATAGTGAATGGATTTTTAAAATAATATATAATATGGGGATTGTGATATGGACAGAGTTGCAGTAGTAACAGACAGTAATAGCGGAATTACGCTTGATGAGGCAGAAAGGCTTGGAATAAAGGTAGTTCCTATGCCATTTCTTATAGATGGAAAAACTTATTATGAGGAAATAAGCCTTTCACAGGAGGAATTTTTCAGGCGGCTTGAAGAAGATGTGGAAATATCAACTTCACAGCCTGAGCCTGGGCTTGTTACTGATATATGGAATGAAGAATTAAAACATGCAGATGAAGTTGTATATATACCTATGTCAAGCGGGCTGTCAAGTTCATGCCACACTGCCGCAATGCTTTCAGAAGAATATGGTGGAAAAGTACAGGTTGTAGACAACCAGCGCATTTCTGTTACACAGAGACAGTCAGTGTTAGATGCACTAAAACTGGCAGACAGGGGAATGGGAGCGGTACAGATAAGGGAATATCTTGAAAAGGTAAAATTGGAATCAAGTATATATATAATGTTAGATACCCTTAAATACTTGCGTAAAGGTGGAAGAATTACACCTGCTGCCGCTGCACTTGGCTCTGCACTCAGGTTAAAACCAATATTGCAGATACAGGGTGAAAAACTTGATGCATATACTATTGCAAGGACAAAAAAACAGGGAACCAGCAAAATGCTTTCAGCAATGGAGAATGATATTAATAAACGTTTTGGTGGAATTGCTAATGTCCATATGGAAGTTGCGCATACAAATAATCAAGAGGCAGCGCTTAAATTTACAGAGGCAATTAAAGAAAAGTTTAGTACAGGCACTGTAGATATATCGCCTTTATCTTTAAGTGTTTCATGCCATATTGGCGCAGGTGCTTTAGCAATAGCATGTTCTAAAATTATAGATTAGAAAGGATAGTTTTATTATGGATTATATTATGCAGTTAGGTGAAAATGCAAAAAAGGCAAAGGCTGCCATTGCCAATGCAAAAACAGGTGATAAAAACCGTATTCTTATAAAAATATCAGAAAATCTCCGCAAAAATGCAGACAGGATTCTTGCAGAGAATAAAAAAGATTTAGACAATGCCAGAGATAATGGCATATCTGATGCCATGTCAGACCGTTTACGGCTTTCTGTTGGACGTATTGGCGCTATAGCGGATGCATGCCTTGAGCTCACATCATTAAAAGACCCTGCAGGTGAAGTGCTTGAGGGCTCTGTACGCCCAAATGGTATGAAAATTACAAAAGTACGTGTACCAATAGGCGTTATTGGCATTATATATGAATCAAGGCCAAATGTAACAGTAGATGCAGCATCTCTTTGCATAAAAAGCGGCAATGCCGTTATACTGCGTGGTGGCAAAGAAGCTATTAATTCTAACAAAGCACTTATGGACATTATGCGTGAATCAGTAGCAGAGTGTGGCTTTCCGATGGATATAGTACAGCTTGTGGAAGATACTTCAAGGGAGTCTGCAGTTAAGATGATGAAAGCAAATGGTTATATAGATGTGCTTATACCACGTGGTGGCAAAGGACTTATAAGTTCTGTTGTACAAAATGCAACAGTTCCTGTAATTGAAACAGGCAGTGGAAACTGCCATATATACATAGATGAAGGTGCAGATATAAATATGGCTGTGGATATTACAGATAATGGCAAAACACAGCGGCCAAGTGTATGCAACGCACTTGAAACATGTCTTGTACACAAGGCTGCCGCAGAAAGTTTCCTGCCTGCATTAAAAAAGAGGTTTGAAAGCCATGATACCAATGTGGAACTCCGGGGCTGTGAACAGACAAGGCGCATATTAGGCAGCAGTGTAAAACCAGCTACAGATGAAGATTATGCCACTGAATTTAATGACTATATACTTGCAGTAAAAGTAGTTGAAGATATAGAAGAAGCTATAGCACATATATCAAAGTATTCTACAGGCCATTCAGAATGTATTGTCACAGAAAAGTTAAGCAGTGCAGAAAAATTCCAGCAGGAAACAGATTCTGCCTGTGTATATGTCAACTGCTCTACAAGGTTTACAGATGGCGGTGAGTTCGGGCTTGGGGCTGAGATAGGCATATCCACACAGCGTCTGCATGCAAGAGGACCTATGGGGCTTAATGAACTTACAACATGCAAATATCTTGTTACTGGCAATGGACAAATCAGACAGTAAATTTTAGGGACACTGGTGGACATATGAAATTTCTTTTGTACAGATGGCAGGCGTATAACCAGATGGCGCTTGAGGATGCTTTAATAAAGCTTGGGCATAAAATTGATACGTTTACATGTGAGATTGGCAACATTGAAGAAGATAAAGAATTTGAGGCAAAACTCGTAGGATATCTTGCAGGCCATGGATATGATGCAGTAATCTCAATTAATTATTTTCCTGTTATAGCAAAATCATGCAGCAGGGCAGAATGTAAATACATCTCATGGACATGTGACAGCCCGATGCTTGCACTTTATACAAAATCTGTGTTTTTACCATCCAATTATATATTTGTATTTGACAGACAGGTGTATTATGAATTTAAGGCAATGGGAGTTAAAAATATATGGTATCTGCCACTGGCGGTTGATGTCATGCGCAATGATTATGTATTAAAAGACTATACAGGAAAAGAGTACCAGTCTGATGTTTCATTTGTTGGAAGCCTCTATGAAAAAAACCGTTATGATGAAATGGTGTATATGCCTGACTATATACGTGGATACTTTGATGCACTTATGAATGTGCAAATGGAAATTTATGGCGACAACTTTTTTGAAAGAATGATATCTGGTGAAATAGAAGAACAGCTTGAGGGAAAGGCAGTGGATATATCAGGTGATGAATTTATAGGCACTCCTGCACTTATAGTTGCCAATACTACACTTGGGATGAAGCTTGCTGCGCTTGAGCGCAGGAAAATACTTAATATGGTATCAAGAAAAATACGTGATACAAAGATATATACTGAAAGCAGCACTAATGACCTGCCTTTGGTAAAAAACATGGGCAAAGTTGATTATATCTATGATATGCCAAAGGTATTTGCCAGTTCCAAGATAAACTTAAATATCACACTTAGAAATATAAAGACAGGGATTCCGCTAAGAATCTGGGATATTCTTGGTGCAGGCGGTTTTGTGCTGACAAATTTCCAGGCGGAACTTTTAGATTTTTTTGAGCAGGGAAAGCACCTTGTATGGTATGATTCACATAGTGATATGATGGATAAAATTATCTACTACCTTTCCCATGATAAAGAAAGGGCAGAGATAGCAAGAGAAGGCAATCTGCTTGTACGCAGGAAACACACTATGGAAATGCGTGTTAAAGAACTGGTTAAGACAGTACAGGACGCTTAATTTTGCAGAAATGGGGAGTAAATATGGGCTTAAATACAACAATGCAGGGAGACAGGATACAGATAGCTATTTACGGAAAGACAAATGCAGGAAAGTCAAGCATAATAAATGCCATTACAGGACAGGAAGCTGCAATCGTTTCAAAAGTCAGGGGCACAACTACTGACCCTGTGTCAAAGGCGATGGAGATACTGCCACTTGGCCCATGCATGATTACAGATACACCAGGACTTGATGATGAAGGTGAGCTTGGAATAAAAAGAGTGAAAAAGGCAGTACAGGTGCTTAATAAAACCGATATAGCGCTTATAGTTTCAGATATATCAGGATTTACAGAAAAAGACCTGGAAGAAAGCTGTGCCCTTCCTGAAAAGGAAAGACAGATAAGCCGCCTTATCAATGAAAAGAAACTGCCCTATATAATTGTGCTTAACCAGACAGACCGGATAGAAGAAGCAAAAGCAGAAAATATAAGAAAAATAGTAACTTCTAAAAATCCAGGAGTTCCAGTTATCCTTACAAGTGCTGTGAAAAAAACAGGAATAGAAGAATTAAAAGCTGCACTTGTGTCTTTAGTGCCAGATGCAAAACAAAAACTTGACATAATCAGTGATATTGTTAAAAGAAATGATATAGTTATACTTGTAGTCCCGGTTGACACATCTGCGCCAAAAGGGCGGCTTATAATGCCACAGCAGCAGGTTATAAGGGACTTGCTTGATAATAATGCCATAGCTGTAGTTACCCAGGTACCAGAGCTCAAAGACACACTTAAGCGCCTTGAGGGCAGTGTAAAGATGGTAATTACAGATTCACAGGCATTTAAAGAAGTTGCTGCAATAGTGCCTTTAAATATTCCGCTCACATCATTTTCAATACTGTTTGCAAGGCACAAAGGTGATTTAGAAAAACTTGTACAAGGCGCTGCGGCACTAAATAATTTAAAAGACGGTGACAGGGTTCTTATTGCAGAGGGCTGTACACACAGAAGGCAGTGCGAAGACATTGGAACTGTAAAAATACCAAAGTGGCTTAAAGAACATTCAGGAAAAGAATTTATAATAGAAACATGCAGCGGCACCAGCTTCCCGGAAGATTTGTCATCATATTCGCTCGTAATACACTGCGGAGGATGCACACTTAATGAAAAAGAGATGAAACACAGGATATACAGCGCCACAGAGCAGGGAGTACCAGTCGTAAATTATGGAATTTTTATTGCATATGTAAATGGCATTTTAAAAAGGAGCATAGAACTATTTCCATCTGTAAACAAAATTATTTAAAAGGCGGGATATTATGCAGAAAAAGAAATATTATCTAAATATTATATTTATGGCAGTCCTGCTTGGATTAGTATTTTATGTAATTTTAAAAGACGAGGATTTAAGCGAAATACTAAATGCTTTAAAGGATGCCAGCATACCACTTATGCTCCTGGCAGCTATGGCAGCCATTATATATGTTGTGATGGAGGGTGTGTCAATCCAGATAATACTTCTGTCACTTGGCCTCAGGACAAATATTATAAAATGTGTAAAGTATTCATTTATTGGATTTTTCTTTAATGCAATCACCCCGTCCGCTACAGGCGGACAGCCTATGCAGGTACTATACATGCGCAGTGATGGCATAAATATAGGTGCGTCTTCAGTAACACTTTTATTCTGGACAATTATATATAAAATTGCCCTAGTCGTAATTGAATCATTTGTATTTATATTTATGCATGGATTTGCAAGAACCAGCCTCAGGGGCTATATGTGGCTGTTTGTTACAGGAATTATAGTAAATGTAGTTTCAATATTTTTATATTCAGTTGTCGTATTTTCAGAAAATGGTGCAAAAAATATAGCTTACTTTGCTACATGGTTTTTACATAAACTAAAAATAGTAAAAAGAAGGGAAAAGATAGAGAAAAAGCTTGACAATCTGCTTATGTCCTACAAGGAAGGTGCGGAGTATATGCGCAGCCATATAAAGACGGCTGTAGTAGTACTTGGCACAACAATTATACAGAGGGTTTCATATTTTGCAGTAACATGGTTTGTATACATGGCCCTTGGGCTGGATGGATATACATGCATACAAATAATAGTACTGCAAAGCTTTGTATCAGTATGTATAGACATTCTTCCATTTCCTGGCGGCGTCGGGGTCAATGAGGGATTTTTTGTAAAGCTTTTTGCGCCTGTTATGGGAAAGAGCATGGCAGTATCTGCAATGCTTCTTAGCAGAGGTGCAAGTTTCTATGTAATCCTTATTGCCAGCGCTGTAATTACAGTTGCAGCCCAGATACACCAGATACATATGGAAGGCAGAAAAATCAAATTAAGAAAAGACAGGAACCAGGATAGTAATGAAAGATTATAAAATTATATACAGTGGAGGCAGCGGTGAAATAACTGAAAAAAAATCACGGTTTATAGCAAACATCTTTCCAGTGGAAAGCGAAGAAGAAGCTGCAAAAATTATTGAAGCAGCCAAAAAGAAATACTGGGATGCACGGCACAACTGCTATGCATTTGTCTTAAAAAATGGTGTAAGCAGGTGCAGTGATGACGGTGAACCGGCAGGGACTGCCGGAAGACCCATTCTGGAAGTTATTACAGGCGCACAGATTTATAACATACTTATAATAGTAACAAGGTATTTTGGCGGCACACTGCTTGGCACAGGAGGGCTTGTAAGGGCTTATTCCAAAGCAGCACAGGAGGGGATTGCAGCAAGCCAGGTTGTAGAAAAAAAAGCTGGACAAAAGATTACTATAAAAACGGATTACAGCAGCATAGGAAAGCTTCAGTATATCACTGCACAGATGGGCATTGCCGTTCTTAGTACAAGTTATGGTGAAAATGTAGAGATGGAACTTGCAGTATCTGGTGCTGATGCAGAAACTTTTATAAAAAAGACCAGGGAAGCTTTATCAGGACAGGCGGACATTAATACAGACAGTGACATATATTTTGCAGTAATTGACGGGAAACCAGTATTATTTGGACAGGAGCAGGCATAAAAATGGATTTATTTGATTATATGAGGGATATGGACAAAGAACAGGAGTCACCACTTGCATCAAGGCTGCGCCCATCTTCACTTGAAGAAGTTGTAGGACAACAGCATATAGCTGGAAAAGGCAAGCTCTTATACAGGGCAGTTAAGGCTGACAAACTTACATCTGTCATATTTTACGGGCCTCCAGGTACTGGCAAGACAACACTTGCGAAGGTAATAGCCAATACCACAAGTGCCGTATTTACACAGATTAATGCGGCATCTGCGGGTAAAAAGGATATGGAAGAAGTTGTTAAAAAAGCCAAAGATAACGCAGGTATGTATGGCAGAAAGACAATCCTCTTTGTTGATGAGATACACAGGTTTAACAAAGGGCAACAGGACTATTTGCTTCCATTTGTCGAAGATGGCACAATTACACTTATCGGTGCTACTACTGAAAATCCATATTTTGAGGTAAACAGTGCCCTGGTTTCACGCTCCATAATATTTGAATTAAAACCACTGGCATCTGAAAATATCAGGGAACTTATATTAAGGGCGGTTAATGACAAAGAAAAAGGCATGGGGTCATACAAGGCAAAGATAGAAGATGAAGCCCTTGATTTCCTCTCGGAAGCAGCAGGAGGTGATGCAAGAATTGCACTTAACGCTGTTGAACTTGGGATTCTTACAACGAAGCGCAGTGATGACGGTTTTATACATATTACAATTGATGTTGCATCAGATTGCATACAGAAAAAAGTAGTAAGATATGACAAGGGCGGGGATAACCACTATGATATAATATCTGCATTTATTAAAAGCATGAGGGGTTCTGACCCAGATGCCGCAATATACTATCTGGCCAAAATGCTCTATGCAGGGGAAGATATCCGCTTTATTGCAAGAAGGATAATGATTTGCGCAGCAGAAGATGTATCCAATGCAGACCCACAGGCCCTTGTAATTGCGGCCAGTGCAGCACAGGCGGTTGAACGGGTTGGCATGCCCGAAAGCCAGATAATACTGGCGCAGGCTGTCTCATATGTAGCAAGCGCACCAAAAAGCAATTCAGCAGTAAATGCAATAAACATGGCAATGGAAGCTGTAAAAAATGAAAACACAGGCACAGTACCACCACACCTTATGGATGCAAGTTATAAAGGTGCCAGAAAACTTGGACGGGGCATAGGGTATAAATACGCACACGAATACCCAAAACACTATGTAAAACAGCAGTACCTGCCAGATGAACTTGTGGGCAGGAGATTTTACATACCATCAGACAATGGATATGAAAAGACAATACAGGAGTATTTTAGATATATACAGGAGTAAATCCAGGCTATATAGCTTTGGCAGTTTCAACTGTTAGAAATTAATAGACTTTGCATCCCAATTATGATATACTTTCTATATTAAATAATAAGGGGTGATATCATGAGTGATAAGGAAATTGCAATTAATATTATCAACCAGATTCCAGAGCAGAATATGGCATATGTTATCAATGTATTACAAGGACTAAAAAAATTACCTGTTATAGAAGAAGTTGAGCCAGATGAATGGGATTTAAAAATGATAGAACGGGCAAATCAAGGGAATGATGGAACTTATGTATCATTGGATGATTTGCTAAAACAAGATAATTTAACATATGAAGATTTATAAGTATAAAATTGAGAAAGAGGCTCTGAAATTTCTTAACAGGCAGGATAAAAAACAACGTAAAAGATTATATTCAGCAATATATAATCTGCCAAATGGAACAGATATAAAGAAATTAAAGGGATATAACCAATATCGCTTGCGTGTTGGAAATTATCGTATATTGTATAAGATTGACAGTGGTATTTATTTAATAGATGTTATTGATATTGATAACCGTGGTGATGTATATAAAAGAATATAATAAATAAAGGGTGTAAAGTCTATTAACTATAGAAGGAACACCCTTTTAATATCAGGGGCAGTGGTGCATAAAACCTGGAAAGACCAGTTAATCACCAGTGGTTCATTATGAAAGGGTTTTATTTATGAAAAAATTTAAAAAAATATTGGCTATTACAGGTGTGTTTGTGCTTCTTGCAATGTATCTGCTGACATTTATATCTGCAATATTTGCAACACCAGATGCACACGCATTATTTTTAGGAAGCCTTGCGGCAACAATTATTATACCAGTATTTTTATATGCATATTCGCTGGTATATAAAGTATTTTATAAAAACAGTGGACAGGGTACACAGGAAACTAAAAGTAAAAACGCATTTAATGAACTAAAAAAACTTTAATAAAACATTAATCTTTATTAAGACTTCATTACAAAGTATCTGAAAGACTTGTTAATTATGCCTTTGTTATGATAATATATATTCACTTTATTAAGTGGAGGGACATGTATATGTGTAGCAGGTTAAGGCAGTGGTATGAGGCATATATTGGAAAAATTATTCCCAGATATGCATTTTTTTCCTTGATATTCTGCTTTGTTTTTAATTCCTGCATATATACTGGTACGCAGATTTTAATGAGAGATGCCAGACACTATGATTTAACTACAGCATTTGATAAACGTGTGCCATTTGTGCCTGGATGGGTTACAATATATATTGTGTGCTTTGCGTTCTGGGCACTGAATTATATACTGGTTACACGCGAAGGATGCGAAGAATGGTTTAAGTTTGCTACAGGGGACTATATTTCAAGAATTATATGCCTGGTATTTTTTGTGTTTCTTCCAACAACTAATATAAGGCCAGAAGTTACAGGCAATGGCATTGTTTATGACATTATGAGGTTTATATACACAGCTGACCCTGCAACAAACCTGTTTCCTTCCATACATTGCCTTGTAAGCTGGCTTTCTTATACAGGCATAAGGGGAAGGAAAACTATACCGCTTTGGTACAGGGCTTTTTCATGCATATTTGCCATTATGGTTTTTGCTTCTACACAATTTACAAAACAACACTATATTGCAGATGTTATTGCAAGTGTTATAATTGCAGAGCTGTGCATGTATATAGGAAAACATACATGTGCATACAAAAAAGTAATGAAAGTTTTTGGCAAAGCCAATATTAAGGTTTTTGGAGAAATTAATTATGGCGAAGAAGAGCAGGAATATTTTTAATGCACTATTTCTTATTATAGTATTTGCTGCTACAATGTATTCAGTATTTTATGGTGAAGACCTTGGACAGATAGCAGAATATATTAAAGCAGCAGACAGCAGGTACTGGTTTCCATGCATATTAATTGTATTAATTTTTATTGAATCTGAAGCAGTAATAATATTTTATATGCTTAAAAGCCTTGGTGAAGATGCCAGGCTTTTGCACTGCTGCCTGTATTCGTTTGTTGGATTTTTTTTTATACTTGTTACTCCGTCTGCTTCAGGAGGGCAGCCGGCACAGCTGTATTTTATGAAAAAAGACGGGCTTTCACTTACAGTATCTACAATGGTTCTTATTATAGTAACAATTACTTATAAACTTGTGCTTGTAGTTATTGGTGCAATAGTATTTATATTCCGTCCAGCAAAGATTATGTATTTCTTAGAACCGGTTACAGGATGGTGCTGGCTGGGAATGGTGCTTAATGTTGTCTGCATTTTAGCAATGCTTGTATTTGTATTCCACAAAGCTCTGGCTGAAAATATTGCTGCATGGGTATTAAATGTATTTTGTAAAGTGTTTCACAGAAAAAATAAAGAAAAATATATGTGCCGGCTGGCTTCTGCAATGGAAAAATACAGAGGTACAGCAGAATATTTTTCTACACATAAATTAATAATATGGAATGTATTCTGTATAACAGTATTCCAGCGTGTTATTTTCTTTGTGCTGGCATATATTGTGTGCCTGTCTTTTAATACAGCAGATGAGGGAATATTTGTTATAACAGGCCTGCAGGCTATGGTTTCAGTTGCTGTTGACATGCTTCCATTTCCTGGCGGTATGGGTATTACAGAGAAGCTTTTTAAAGATATATTTACGCCACTGTGCGGCTCTGGGCTCGTGCTTCCTGTCATGATTGTAACAAGGGCAATAAGTTATTACACACAGTTATTTATAAGTGCTGTTATGTCAGTTGTGGCATACAAATATATAATATTAAGAAGAGGAATTCAGAAAAAATGATAGGATTTTATGATTATACAGTAATCCTTACATATATAAGCCTGTTTATTTCAGTTTTTGGCATGATACAGGCTTTTGGAGGAGGATTCCGGACTGCAATACTGTGTCTTGCACTGTCAGGACTCTGTGATATGTTCGATGGCAAAATAGCAAGGACTAAAAAAAACAGGACAGATGATGAAAAACTTTTTGGAATACAGATTGATTCATTATGCGATGTTATTTGTTTTGGCATATTTCCTGCGATGATATGCTTTCTTGCAGGGGTAAGAGGGGTGATTGGCTCGCTTCTTGTTGGATATTACTGTGTCTGTTCTGTAATAAGGCTGGCGTTTTTTAATGTGCTTGAGACGAACAGGCAGGCACATGAAAGTGGTGCCAATAAATATTATCATGGACTTCCAATTACCTCAATGGCAGTGATACTTCCATTAATATTTTTATTACAGGCTGCTGTTACATCATTTGTCTTTATAATTGTACTCCATTTTGCACTTTTTATTGTAGGGACATTGTTTATAATAGATTTTAAGCTTAGAAAACCTAATAATGTTGAACTGTTTTTTCTTGTTGCAGTAGTTTCGTCAGCTGTGCTTATTATACTGATATTTTCGAGATACCATGTACCAAAATTCCGGTTTCTTGAAATGCCATTATGGCCAGTGATAAAAAAACTATTTGGTACAGAATAACTGGTACTTTATTGTAAAGAAGGTGTAGATTTGAAAGATAAAAGAAAACGTATAATCCCAGATAATAACGGAATACAGGCAAAAATTCTCGGATTTTTATATAAGACCAGACCTGGCAGGAAGCTGTTAAAAGTGCTGACAATGCCTTGTGTGTCAAAGGCAGCAGGGTATTTTATGGATTCACGCTTTTCGCAGCCGCTTATAAAACCATTTATAAAACACAATAATATAAATATGCATGAATATGAAAAATGCAAGTATAAAAGCTTCAATGAGTTTTTTACACGCAAGATAAAAAAAGGCTACAGAAGCTTTTCGGAAAACAGCGAAGATTTATGTTCACCATGTGATGCAAAATTAACTGTATATAACATCACAGATAATTCCCATTTTATGGTAAAAGATACATATTATAATATAAAAAGCCTTCTAAAGAGCAGTAAGCTCGCCAAATACTATAAAGACGGAATCCTTTTAGTATTCAGGCTTGGTGTGGAAGATTACCACAGGTATGCCTATATTGATAACGGAAAACAGAAGAAAAATTACAAAATACCTGGTGTACTGCACACAGTCCATCCTGCGGCATGTAACGGACTGGCAGTTTATAAGGAAAATACAAGGGAATTTTCAATACTGGACAGTGAAAACTTTGGGAAAATCCTGATGATGGAAGTCGGGGCAATGCTTGTAGGCAGAATAAATAATTATAATAAAGAAACATATACATTGCGCGGACAGGAGAAAGGGCGTTTTGAATATGGTGGTTCAACAGTTATTCTGGCTTTAAAAAAAGGAACAGCCACAATAGATGAAGAAATATTAAATAATAGTATGTATGGCTATGAAACAGCAGTGCAGATGGGCAGTGTTATTGGAAAAAAGAGGTTTAGTTAAATGGATACTCCAGTATATAGTTTTGTTGAAAATTATAAAGCGTCTGCCATGTCACGTTTTCATATGCCCGGACATAAGGGGCATAAGTTTATAGGATGTGAAGAGTCTGATATAACAGAAATAGAAGGTGCTGATGTACTTAGTGTGGCTGATGGCATAATTGCTGCAAGCCAGGCTAATGCATCACACCTTTTTTGTACAGGACAGACACTCTATTCTACAGAAGGTTCATCACTTTGTATTAAAGCAATGCTTATGGCGGTGCTTATGGATGCACGTCTGCATAAAGACCAGGCAAGGCAGGGACGGGAGTATATACTTGCCGCCAGAAATATACACCGTTCAATGGCTGATGCATGTGCACTTATAGATGCGGATATAGAATTTATAGAGTGTCTGTCACCTGGCAGCATATGTGAAAGCAGGGTATTGCCAGAAGATATAGAAGAATATTTTAAAAATCTTGAAAGATGCAGAAAAAAAGATTATCCTGTTGCTGTATATATAACATCACCTGATTACCTTGGCAATATATCTGATATCAGAGGCATTGCAAAAGTTTGTACAAAATATTCTGTACCACTTATAACAGACAATGCACATGGCGCATATCTTGCATTTCTTGATGAAAACCAGCATCCCATAAAGCTTGGGGCGGCAATGTGCTGCGATTCAGCCCATAAGACACTTCCTGTCCTTACAGGCGGTGCATATCTGCATATCTCGGAAAAATACAAGGAGAGATATACAGAATTTGTTAAACGGGCACTTGCAATATTTGGCTCAACAAGCCCGTCATATCTGATACTCCAGTCGCTTGACTTATGTAACAGATATATTGCAGATGGTTATAGTAAGAAACTTTATGCCTGTATAGGTACCATAAACCAGATTAAAAAATATCTGAGGAACAGGGAAATACCTGTTATGGATACAGAGCCTTTAAAGATTGTTATAAATACTGCCAGGGCCGGTTATACAGGTGTTGAAATAAGTACAGAAATGAGAATGTATGGCATAGAATGTGAATATGCTGATATCCAGTTTGTAGTTCTTATGATTACACCAGAAAATGAAAAACTGGACTTTGAAAGAATCATGCAGTGGGGAAGCAGCACAAAATTGTCAAAATATAAAAAAAACAGTCTGGTGCTGCCAG
This sequence comes from Lachnoclostridium sp. UBA7122, assembly GCA_002493085.1. Taxonomy (GTDB): domain Bacteria; phylum Bacillota; class Clostridia; order Lachnospirales; family Lachnospiraceae; genus Butyribacter. Next base: position 3,082 of record DKXQ01000041.1, on the reverse strand, counting down.
ATATTAGCAGGAAAATGCCAGAAAGGCAGATGACAATCCGTGAAGCCTTAATGGCACCATCTGAGATAGTGGATATAAAAAACAGCGCTGGGCGCATATGTGCAGAAGAAACAGTATCATGCCCGCCGGCAGTCCCTATTGTAATGTGTGGTGAAATTATTGATAAAAGTATTATAAATTTACTGGAAATGTACAATATTAAAAATGTATGTGTTGTATCACTTGTAAAGTGACTTTCAATTTGTTATACTGGCAATATAGTATATTACAATATTAAAATCCAGGAGGTTTATATGAGCATTATAAAAAAGAAATATGGCATTGGAAAAAATGGAACAGATGTAACGGAATACACTCTAAAAAATAAAAATGGAATGGAAGTGTCATTTATTGATTTAGGTGCCACAATTACAAATATTACCGTGCCAGACAGGGATGGCGTATTTGAAGATGTTGTGCTTGGATTTGAAGATGTTGCTTCTTATGAAGAGAACAGTACTTTTTTTGGAGCTTTCGTAGGAAGGTTTGCAAACAGGATTTCCAATGCAAAGTTCGTTCTAAATGGCACAGAGTACAAACTTGACCAGAACGACCACACAAACTGCCTGCATGGTGGATACTCAAGATATGACTACTATATGTATGATGCAGAATGTACAGAAAGCATGGATGAGGACAGCATTTTATTTAAAAGGTGCAGCCCTGACGGTGAGCAGGGATTTCCAGGCAGTCTCAGCCTGTCAGTTACATATACACTTAACGATAATGATGAACTGATAATATCATACTATGCTGTGTGTGATAAAGATACAGTTATAAACTTTACAAACCACTCTTTCTTTAATCTTGGAAAAGGAGGCCACAAGTGTCCAGATGTGTTAGAGCAGGAAGTGCAGATAGATGCAGATTATTACACACCTGTTGATGATATACTTATACCTACAGGCGAAATAAAAGAACTTGCAGGAACGGCCCTTGACTTTACAAAATTTAAGAAGTTAAAAGATGGCATTGGCATGAAAGATGCAGAGGGAAACACAATAACAGGCTATGACCATAACTTTGTATTAAATGGAAATGGCAGGGAAGGTGTCCGCAAAGCTGCGCAGTTCAGGGCATTGGATTCAGGGCGTATTATGGAAGTGTTTACTGACCAGCCAGGCATGCAATTATATACTGCAGAAACACTTGACAAGGATGGAGGCAAAGATGGCATGCACTATGGCAATTTTGGCGGAGCATGTTTTGAAACACAGAACTTTCCTGATGCAGTTAACATAGAAAATTTTCCTAATGCAGTCCTTAAAGCAGGAGAAGAATTTGAAAGTGTTACAGTATACCGTTTTAAAACATTTTAATGCTTCTGCTTCACAGATAATAACAGAAATGGAGACAGTATGGAACAAAGTATTATTGCAAATATCAATGTTCTTGTTGTAGATGACAATGCGGTTAATGCAATGGTATTATCTGCAATGATTGAACATTATGGAATAAAGACTGACACGGCAGAATCTGGAATGGAGGCAATAGAGAAGGTATGCAGTACACAGTATGATATAGTCCTTATGGACTATATTATGCCTGATATGGACGGGGTCCAGACTACAAGACAGATAATGTTTGTATCAGAGGACAAAAAGAAACCAAAAGTTATGGGTGTTTCAGCAACGGTAGATGAAGAAGTAACAGAACTGTTTATAAAAGCAGGGGCAGACTGTGTTTTAAGAAAGCCTGTCCGCACAGAAGATTTTGAGATGAAGCTTAAAGAGTTTGGTTTTATGTGTGAAGACCCTGGAGACAGTAATGACAACGGGGAGGACAACATTAATCCAGCAGAATTTCTTTCACAGGTAGATGGACTGAATTATGATGAAGGTATTTCACTTATGGCAGGAAACCTTGAAAGCTATATGAAAATCCTTAATGTCTCCATAGGAAATATATCAGAAAATTATAACAAGCTGGACGTTATAAGAAATACAGAGCATATAGATATAATGAAACTGCACTTCCACAGCCTTAAAGGAATTTTTCTCAATATAGGCGCTGCAGGACTTGCTGAAAATTCAAAAAAGCTTGAGACTGCTGCAAAAAGTTCTGATAGTGCATATATACATGCAAATATTGACAGCTATATGGAAAGTGTTAAAAAAATCAATAGCCAGCTCCAGTCTGTCTGTGAATATTATAGTGAAAAAGCCAGCACTAAGAAAACAAGCGCTAAGATTGGGGAATCTGAATTTGCACAAAAGCTTGATAAGTTAAAAGAAAGCATAGAAAACTTTGAATATATAGAAATTACAGAACTTCTTGAAGAAATGCTTTCAGGCAGTGATGGCAGATACACAGATAAACTGCAGAACATAGACAGTTTTATACAGAACTTCCAGTATGACGAGGCAATGGAAGTGCTTGAGACAATATACACTTAATTTCAAAGCATGATAACGTGAACACATTGTAAAAAGCTACATAAATTATAAGAGAAATAGCATTAGCAAAATATCATTACGAGGTATTAGAATGAATGTTTTTAAAAAATGTTTAAGAAGACAGTTTGGTAACAATAAATATATGTCATATGTCAGAATGTGTGAAGAGGAGGTTTTGAAAGGCAGCATTTCAAAAACAAAACTTGATGGCAAAAAAATTTTCCAGGATATGTATGAGCAGCTTAAAGAGAAAAACCGTGAATATATAGACGAGCGTACCGAACTGCTTGCTGAGACGCTTTATCTCGCATTACAAATAGGCAAAAAGTTTTTCTCTGTATTTATATTTTATGTAGTAGCAAACGTCTTAATTCTTGCACTACAGCTTAATTACACAGTGACATGCATAAGCGTAATGCTTATGGGAGTATGTTTTCTCTATAAACTTACAGAATTTCTTTCTAATAAATATTGTTTTATAGATGCATATCTTATTATGATTTATAAATCTGTACTTGAAAAGCTGTCTGGCAAAACTGCCAATGGATAAAACATTAATAACTGGATGCATTGGCATTTATGAATAGTGGAAGTGCGTCATGTAATTAAAGAAGGGAGAAAATAGTCAACTACCCATCCCCTAAAGG
>DKXQ01000085.1:471-25638 GCA_002493085.1 Lachnoclostridium sp. UBA7122 | reverse complement strand
TTTGAGATAATCAACCATTTTCAATGTAAAATTTTTGTGCAAAATCACAACCATACGTTTACCGTGTCTGATTAAAAATTAGTGGTTGCCATAATACAAATCTTTTGCTATAATACGTTTTGAAAAGCGAAGAACATGTCAGTGGATATTGTATCTGCTGTAACAGAATTACTTATATCTGTCCAGAGAGAGGATGTCCCCGGCTGGAAGCATCTTTACAGAACGGTATGTCTGAATTTCCCATGGGAGCTGCGTTTCTGAATATAAGAGCATAATCTTAGATGTGTAGGAAGCGACGTTTTGCATACGTTATATGCAGTTTAAGAGTCTGTGGTATTATATTGCGTATTTTATCACAGAAAACAGGGTGGTACCGCGGTAATTCCGTCCCTGCCGTTTTTTGGCAGGGGCGTTTTTTTCATTATAGAATCAGGAAGGAAAATAATATGATGGAGGGAAAAGATGATATGGAAAATAAGTTAAAAAAAATCCTTGAAAATGCCATGGCACAGATTGAGTCATCAGAACAGCTTGAAAAACTGGGTGATATTAAAGTTTCTTTTTTAGGCAAAAAAGGCGAACTTACATCCATGCTTAAATCTATGAAAGAACTTGCACCAGAAGACAGACCGAAGGCTGGCCAGATGGTGAATGAAGTAAGGGCTAAAATTGATGAAAAACTAAATGCAAAAAAGAAAGAATTTGAACAGGCAGTACTTGGAGAAAAGCTTGCAAGTGAGAAGATTGATGTTACGCTTCCTGGAAAGAGGCTTGCAGAGGGACACCGCCATCCAAATACAATTACACTGGAGGAAGTTGAAGATATATTTATAGGAATGGGTTATGAAGTCGTTGAAGGACCTGAAATTGAAAAAGATTATTATAATTTTGAAGCATTAAATATACCAGCTGACCATCCGGCTAAAGATGAACAGGATACATTTTATATTACAAAGGACATACTTCTGCGTACACAGACATCTTCTGTGCAGGTACATGAGATGGAGAAAGGAAAACTTCCAATAAGGATGATAGCGCCAGGCAGAGTATTCCGTTCTGATGAAGTAGATGCGACACACTCACCAACATTCCACCAGATAGAGGGACTTGTAATTGACAAAGGCATTACATTTGCTGACCTTAAGGGCACGTTGCAGGAATTTGCCAAAAGACTTTTTGGTGAAGATACAAGGGTAAAGTTCAGGCCACACCATTTCCAGTTTACTGAGCCCAGTGCAGAGATGGATGTATCCTGTTTTAAGTGTGGCGGCAAAGGATGCCGTTTTTGTAAGGGCTCAGGATGGGTTGAAATACTGGGATGCGGCATGGTACACCCACATGTGCTTGAAATGAGTGGCATTGACCCAGAAGAATACACAGGATTTGCATTTGGCGTGGGTCTTGAACGCATTGCATTATTTAAATATGAAATAGATGATATGAGGCTTTTATATGAGAACGATATACGTTTCCTTAAGCAGTTCTAAAGCTTTTGTAACTGTAAATCAAAATGGTAATTCAGGAGGTAAAAAATGGATACATCATTATCATGGATTAAGGCATATGTGCCAGAACTTGAGTGCAGCGCACAGGAATATACTGATGCAATGACGTTGTCAGGCACAAAAGTTGAGGGATTTAAGGAGTTTGACAAAAATCTTGATAAAATAGTTGTAGGAAAGATAAATAAGATAGAACGGCATCCTAATGCAGATAAACTTGTTGTCTGCCAGGTACAGGTTGATGAAGAGGGAACAGAAATACAGATTGTAACAGGTGCACCAAATGTAAAAGAAGGACAGAAAGTTCCTGTTGTCCTTGATGGTGGCCGTGTTGCAGGCTCACATAAAGATGGGGAATCTGAAAAGGGATACAAAATCAAAAAAGGCAAGCTGCGTGGTGTGGAATCATGTGGCATGATGTGCTCTATAGACGAACTTGGCTCTAATTCTAATATGTATCCTGATGCAGACCCGGATGGAATTTATATTCTTAGTGACAATCCAGAGTATGCAGATGCAATTACTGGCTCTGATGCTGTAGAACTTTTAGGTCTTCATGATGTTGTATTTGAATATGAAATTACGTCAAACCGTGTTGACTGTTTTGGTGTATTGGGCATAGCACGTGAAGCAGCTGCAACATTTGGCAAAAAGTTTGTGCCACCTGTAGTAAAACAGACAGGCAATAGTGAAGACGTAAGTGATTATATCACAGTAGATGTAAAAAGTCCGGAGCTTTGTCCACGGTATACAGCAAGGGTAGTGAAAAATATAAAGCTTGCACCATCGCCTGAATGGATGCAGAGACGGCTTGCCTCAGTAGGCATAAGACCGATTAATAATATAGTAGATATTACAAACTATGTTATGGAAGAGTATGCACAGCCAATGCATGCGTATGACCTTGATACTATAGAGGACAGAAAAATTATAGTAAGAAAGGCAGAGGCAGGGGAGAAGTTCACAACACTTGATGGACAGGAAAGAGAACTTGATGACACAATGCTTATGATATGCGATGGAAAGAAGCCTATAGGGATTGCCGGCATTATGGGCGGTGAAAATTCCATGATAACAGACAACGTTACTACAATGCTTTTTGAAGCTGCAACATTTGATGGCACAAATATACGCCTTTCAGGTAAGAAACTTGGCATGCGCACTGATGCACAGGTTAAGTTTGAAAAAGGTCTTGACCCAAATAATGCAGAAGAAGCGATGAACCGTGCATGCCAGCTTGTGGAAGAACTTGGAGCTGGCGAGGTAGTTGGCGGCATGGCTGATTTTTATCCAGTAAAGAAAGAACCTGTAGAGATACCATATGATGCAGCTAAAATAAATGCGCTACTTGGCACGGATATACCAGAAGCAGATATGGTAAAATATTTTGAAGCTATAGATTTAACAGTTGACCAGGACAAAAAAATTGTGACTGTGCCTACATGGAGACAGGACCTTGAGCGGATGGCAGACCTTGCAGAAGAAGTTGCACGTTTCTATGGATATGATAAGATACCTTTAACACTTCCAAAGAGTTCAGCTACAACAGGCGGGCTTTCAGAAAAACTGAAAAATGAGAAAACAGCAAGGACAGTAGTTGAGGGATATGGATTTTGTGAAGGCATGACATTTTCATTTGAAAGCCCAAAAGTATATGAGAAACTTTGCCTTGATAAAGATGACCAGCTTAGAAAGAGCATACGTATCAGCAATCCACTTGGGGAGGACTACAGTGTAATGCGTACATCTGCACTTGGCGGCATACTGGCATCACTTTCAACTAATTATAATAGAAGAAATAAAAATGTACGTCTTTATGAGCTTGCCAATGTCTATATTCCAGAAGAACTTCCACTGCCAGACCTTCCTGATGAACGCATGCAGCTTGCTCTTGGGATGTATGGCGATGGTGATTTCTTTACAATGAAGGGTGTCGTAGAAGATGTGCTTCGTAAACTTGGACTTAATGAAAGAGCAGAATATAAAGCAGAGGCAGGCAGAAATTATCTTCATCCAGGCAGACAGGCAGATGTTATTTATAAAGGCACAGTTGTTGCATTTCTTGGGGAAGTACATCCAGTAGTCCAGAAAAATTTTGAAATTGGCGAAAGAACTTATATAGCAGTGGTTGATATGGAAGCAGTCTCAAAGATGTCCGTTTCTTATATAAAATACCAGGGTGTTCCAAAGTTTCCAGCAATCACACGTGATATCAGCCTGAGCATGAAAAAGGAAGTCACTGCAGGAGAAATAGAAGAGGCAATAAGAAAAGCAGGTGGCAGGCTTTTAGAATCATACGAACTTTTTGATATATATGAAGGTTCACAGCTTCTTAAAGGGTATAAGTCACTTGCATATAAGATAGTGCTAAGGGCACAGGACAGAACTCTTACTGATGGTGATGCAGGACAGATTATGGATAAAATAATTTCTTCGCTGGCAGAAAAAGAAGTCGTACTTCGTCAATAAATTTTACTTTACGAAAAATCAACATTAGTATATAATAAATAATTGAGGTTTGAAAAAGCAGACAGTGCTGGCTAGACCAGCACTGTCCATTTTTAAATATTTAAAAAGCGGGCAGGGAATTAATGTGAAAAAGAAGCATAAAAAAGTAATCCGTTTTCTATCATGGATTCTGTTTATTATGTATTTATGCATGATGGTTTATTTTTTATTTTTCAGTGAACAGCTTGGACGTGTCCCAAGCGACACTTACCGCTATAACTTAGAGCCGTTTACCGAGATTAAAAGATATATAAATTACAGCAGGGCAATTGGAAGTTTTAATGTAATACTTAACCTTATAGGCAATATTGTATGTTTCATGCCATTTGGATTTGTAATGCCAATACTTTCAAATAAACAGAGGAATATATTTAAAGTAACATTTTTAAGTTTTTTATGTTCAGTCATAATTGAACTTATACAACTCGTTTCAAAACTTGGTTCATGTGATGTGGATGATGTTATATTAAATACGACAGGAGGATTCCTTGGCTATGTAATGTTTTGCATATGTATAGGCATTATGCATAAATTTACAGAAAAAAGGTAAGGTGATAGAGTGAGAAGAAGACATAAGAGAGAAAAAGGTGAACTCCGGCTGACAGATAAAAAGCATCCTCCGGCTGGAATAGCAGCATTTGTACTTAGTGTAGTTTCGTTTATATCATTTGCTACAGCCTGCATTATGTCAGGACAGAAAGGTGGCAATGGCGGCCCTGGTGTAGGCATTGCTGGTATGGCTGGTTTTTTTATAAGTATTACAGGCTTTGTTATAGCGTGGTTTGGTCTGCACCAGGACAACATAAGACCACTTTTTCCCGCTATAGGTTCTGTTGTAAACGGACTACTTGTGATATTATATATGATATTATATATTTTAGGGGCAGTTACTTAGCAGATATTTGATGAGGTTAAAAGAAGATGGTTAATTTGCAGAAAGGGAAAAAGTGATGTTTGGCAGGAAAAAACGGGAAGCAGAAAGGGAACTGAAGGTGGCCCTGGAGGCAGCAAAAAGAGAACAGGCAGAATTACAAAAAACACAGGCAGAACAGACAGAAGCATTTGGTGAATTAAAAAGGATGCTGGCCGCCCAGAATGAACAGTTAGATATATTATTAAAAGATAATAGCAGACAGCTTAAACGCTATTCAGAAGCTATTGAAGACATGCTTGATGAAGGAAAGGCACAGGAAGCTTTAAGCAGACAGTATGAACAAAGGATTAAAGAAGATACAGAGCGGGAAAAATCACTTCTTTCACTTGTGTGCTGCTATCAGGAAGAATTAAGTCTTATAGAGAAAAAATTGTGTGCTGCAGATACACAGTCAGGGAATGAGTGGGCCGGGCAGATGGCACTTTTCAGAAAAACACTTGCACCAGAGCTTAAACAGTGTGCTATAGAAGAAACCGGGCTTAATGGAGAAACAGTGAATTATAAATATCATGAAATACTTGATACAGTTGATACAGAAGATATGGGTTTAGACAGCACAGTAGCCTGTACTTACAGACCTGGCCTTATTTATCATGGCAAAGTTATAAAGAAAGCACAAGTAGCAGCATACAGAGGAAGGAGATAATATATGAACACAATAATAGGAATTGACTTAGGTACATCTACCACAGAGGCAGCAGTAATCCGCGACGGAAAGCCAGAAATTATACTGAATTTTGATGAAGAAAAAGTGACCCCGTCTGTAGTCGGGACAGACGATTCCGGCAATATACTTGTAGGCGGGGCGGCACTTGCCAGACAGATGATAGCACCAGAAAATACAGTAATTGAAATAAAGCGTAAAATGGGACTTAAAGAAAGAGTGCGTCTTGGAAAGACCGACTTTACACCTGAACAAATCAGTGCGCAAATCTTGTCTTATGTAAGAAGGTTTGCCAGTGAATATACAGGTGAAGATATTACAAGAGCAGTAATATCTGTCCCGGCCTACTTTGATGAGATACAGCGCCAGGCTACAGTAGAGGCAGGCAGACAGGCAGGTTTTACTGTAGAAAGGATTCTAAATGAGCCAACTGCTGCCGCACTGAGCTATGGACTGTCACATCTGGACGAGGAAAGCCATATACTTGTATATGACCTTGGCGGTGGTACATTTGATGTAACTTTGCTTGAAATGTTTGGCGGTGTACTTGAGGTCAAGGCAAGCAATGGTGACAACCAGCTTGGCGGCAAGGATTTCGACCAGAAACTTATAGACTTTTTGTTAGACCAGTTTAAAAAGAAAAACGAAATAGATTTAAGAAAAGATGTCTATGCTATGGCAAGGCTTAAATCAGAAGCTGTCAAATGCAAGATTGCATTAAGTACAGTGGAACAGACGGAAGTTATAATTCCTATGATTGCTGAAAAGGATGGAAAACCTCTTGCCCTGGAGGAGATAGTTACAAGAAAACAGTTTGAAGATATGATAAAAGAACTTGTTGAAAGGACACATGACCCAGTAGATGTAGTTTTAAATGACAGCGGGATTTCAGAAGAAGACCTTGATATGGTTCTTTTAGTAGGCGGCTCTACCAGAATTCCAATAATAAAAGAAGATATTGCAAAATATCTGGGAAAAGAACCTGTACAGGCTGTGGACCCTGATTATGCTGTAGCAGAAGGTGCAGCAATCCAGGCAGGAATTTTAAGCGGTGGGCTTGATGAAGATAAAAGCCTGGTTATGACAGATGTTAATCCATATACACTTGGAATCCGTGCATTGTCTGGCTATGATTTTGATTATATGAGCGTTATAATTCCAAGAAATACAACTATCCCAGTGACCAGGGAAGAAACATACTATACATCATGGGATGGCCAGACACAAGCAATTATAGAGGTGTTCCAGGGTGAATCCAGTACAGCAAGTGATAACCATCATCTTGGAACTTTCCACATAGGAGGTATTCCAGAACGTGAGGCGGGAAAAGAAAAGATTAAAGTAGCATTTTCATATAACCTGAATGGCATGTTAAACGTATCAGCAACTATTGCAAGCACAGGAAACGCAGCAGATATTACTATTGATATGCTTAACCGTGATAAAGAACAGCGTATGGACGTAAGTGGCTGGAAAAAAAGTGAACTGGCCGGGGATTTCAGGACGTTAATACGGCGGTGCGAAAAGTGGCTCTCCTCTAAAAAAGGAGATAAACAAAATAAAGAAGAGGCAGAAGAATATCTGTATCTTTTGAAAAAAGCAATTATTGAGGGAGATGGAACTGAAGCAGATATATATGAAGATGAAATCCGTGCACTAATGGAGGAATAATATGCAGAGTGATTATGAAATATTAGGATTGGCTACAGAAGCTAGTGCAGATGATATAAAAAGGGCATATTTTAAGCTAGTACGCAAATTTTCACCAGAAAAAGACCCAGAGAATTTTCAGAAAATCCGTGGCGCATATGAACGTCTTATACAGACAGGCAATATGGAAGATGCAATTGCCAGGCTGGAACTAGAGATACCAGCCAGCCCTGATGCAAAAAATATATTTAATAAGATTGAAACATTAATCAGTCAAAAAGAATATAAAAAAGCAGCTGCTGAGGCAGAACAGGCAATAAGTGGTTTTGGTGAATGTGAGGCATTTTTATATTTACTTGCATACAGCCAGCAGCTTAATGGAAACCGTGGAAAAGCAATTAAAAATTATGTGAAACTTGTAAAGCAGTATCCTGATAAAAACATTTATAAAAGAGGACTGGCATTGACATATTTTGAAAGAGGATTTAATAATAAGGCAATGCTTGCATTTGAAGATGCTTATAAATCAGGAACCAGGGATATAGACTTTATTTTGCAGTTTTCACTGTGCTGCCATGAACAGGGGCATTACCACAGAGGAATTAAAATACTTATAGAATTGGTCAGTAACTTTGACAGTACATCAAAAGAACAGATAGGCGGTTATATAGAAGCTTTTGTAGGAATTTTTACTATGAACTTCTTTATAGTACAGGATTATTTTGATGATGCAATCAGGCAATATGCCAGATTTCTTAAGATAGCAGGAAGGCTTATTAAAAAATATGATGAGGCTGCACTGGAACTGGCCTTTGCAATTGTTATGCTTATGCCAGACACAGACAATCTGTCATGTATAAATGAAATACTGGAAGAAACAGAAAAAAACTTTCCAAAGGACAAATATCATGAAGAATGGACTGCTATTTCAAGCAAACTTATTGATTCCAGAATGGAAGCCGATACACGTCTGGGTGATGAAGTCAAGTGGTGCCTGGCTGCTTTTATATTAGCATATGATTTATATGATGATACATATATACGCTTTTTGCAGACAGACTGTAAACTGATAATTATAGAACGCCTGCCGGAGATAAAAAAGGAATTTGATATTGTTAAAAATGAATATCCGGAATTATATGAAAAAATGGAAAGTTTTTTTAAACAGCTTGAACGGGAAGATGTATCATATGTAAAAGAAAAATTATTAAAAGATTATGACAGAATAGAAAAAAGTACAGGTGAAGGCCAGTATTACAAATTGTATCCAGAAAACCGCCCAAAACCAGAAAAACTACAGTGGAACAGCTTTGAAGAAGGCTCTTTTGTACGCAATGAAAAGAAAATAGGAAGAAATGACCCTTGTCCTTGTGGAAGTGGAAAGAAATATAAACATTGTTGTGGAAGAAATGTTAAATAAAGTAATTATAAAAGCCATTATATGACAGCAGAGGCCTGGAACTGCCTCTGCTGGTAAAAGCAATAATTAACTATTATACCAGATGGCTTGAATACCATATTACAAGTGGCAGGTTGAGATTTGCTTCTATAAAACATCCTGCTGCTATAAACAGCAGACAAAGCATTATAAAGGGAAACTGGCATAAAGCCAGTTTGCCCTTTTTTTGTCTGGCAGAATAATTATATGTATTATCGTGTAATGGATAGCTTATACATGATATAAATTCATCATGGAAACTGTCACAGTGGGCAATTATCATTAAGTAAAGTGGAATAAAAAGCAAAGCCTGCGGGCAGAGGTAAAATAAAAAACGGAGCAGTCCAGGAAAGCCATGAAGTATAATATTAAACGCCAGCAGCAGCCCATTAGTAAATCCTGTGTAAAGTGCAAATGCACAATAGTAATATGTCCACAGGTTAGTCAGGGCAAAAAGATATAAGAGCACAAAAAGTTTTACATTTCTTTTTAATGCCAGCAGCAGTATATCTGATTTGCTTATATCAAGTTCTGGTATATTATTTAAGGTTTCATTGTAAATAGTTATAAGAGGTGAGTAAAGGTTTTCTTTTAATAAGTTTCCTGTTATGCAGCCAGCGGTTATTCCTATAATTGCAAAAAACAAGGTTATTTTACATGACGAAGGAAGTTTTTTGTATGTTTTAGCTTTTTGAGGGACAGATTTCATTAAACCTCCATGGATTAAAACAGAATCCAAAATTTATATTACTATATAATTATGGGACAATCATATAAATTATGTATAAAAACCAGAAATTGTTTTGCCGGACAAAACTGGTTTATGGAGATTTACAGTATATTTTGTCACAGTAATATAATTGAACATATCTGGATAGTGGTTTATTCTTGTAATAGCTGGTTATAGACTGCTATTTTTTGTGAAATCAGAAAGGATTAGTTCTATGAAAAAATTATTAGCTACAGGAATAATTTATATTTTTCTTTTTATATTGCTTGTTATAAGTGTATATAATATTGGGAAGCAGCTTAATGAAGGTGCTGTGTCCAGTGATGGGGCTGTTGTTACAACAGAAAATATCACCTCTGAAAATAAATTAGAAAAAGAACCAGAACAGGAGGAAGTGCCAGAAGTGGAAAAAGATAAGATAGAAGACACAATAGTTATTAAAGGTGATATATCAAAAAATATTACTCCATTCAGTTATAAAACTACCGCTGACCAGTATCTTTTAGATTTATGTTATGCAGGACTTTGTGAAACAAAAGACAGAAAGTGCATAAGCAGTAATATATCACATTCTTATAATAGGAAAAAGGATATCACAACATACCATATCACACTTGATGAAGAATGGAAAAATGCTTCTGGTGAAAATATTACAGCTGATGATGTACTGTTTAATTATTATATCCGTGCTGATGTTGGCTATACATATGATGGCAGCATTGCAAACCTTCCAGTTGTAGGGCTGCAGGAATACAGATATGGGATTAAAAATATAGCAGCTATGAAAAAGAAAATATCAAAGAAATTAAAACACCCTGACAAAAAGACAGCAGCACTTATCAAAAAGAATATTATAAGACCTGTGCTTGAAGAAGAATATAAGTGGGTATGTTCACTTTATGGACAAGAGATGTATGACTATATTACAGACAAATATCCACGCAAAAAAGATTTATTTGTGTATTTTTTTGCATATGGGACAAATTATAAAACAAAAGGGAAAAATGCCCAGAAGGTTATAAATGATGTAATTAAATCTTATGGTACAAACTATGTAAAGCTTGGAAAAGTTACTGGTGAAAATTACAGGAAAAGAGCAGAAAATATTGCATTATATTCTATACAAAATAACAAAAAGTTTAAATACCGTGTTAAAAATATAAGCGGAATTAAAAAAATTAACAGCCATGCAGTTGAGATTGCCGTGAAAGGGAAAAGAAAACCAGGCTTTATAAACAGGCTTGGCAGTCTGTATATAACATCCATTAAGTCATGGGGCAATAGTGCAATGTTTGATGGTGTAAGCAAATTTGGATTCAGACGCAGTAAAGCAGATGGGATTCTTAAGAAAAAAAAGATTGCAAAAGATGAAACAGGCAATTATGCAATAAAAGAAATAAAGGATGGGGTATACACTTTGAAAAAAAGGAATTATTGACTTATCTGGCAGGTAGTATTATAATAGCAAAAAAACTTAAGGAGGACAATATGTTAAATAATCCAACCGTAACTTTTGAAACAACATCAGGTATTATTAAGGCAGAATTATATCCTGATATAGCTCCAAATACAGTCAATAATTTTATTTCTCTTATAAATAAAGGCTTTTATAACGGACTGGTATTTCACAGGGTAATTAATGGATTTATGATACAGGGTGGTGACCCGGATGGCAATGGGACAGGTGGTCCAGGTTATTCAATTAAAGGTGAATTTGCAATGAACGGCTTTGCAAATAACCTGAAACATACAGCAGGCGTACTTTCGATGGCACGCTCTTCAATGCCTGATTCTGCTGGTTCACAGTTTTTTATTATGCATAAGGATGCTCCACACCTTGACGGCTCATATGCAGCTTTTGGCAAGGTAACAGAAGGAATGGATGTTGTAAATGCCATTGCAGAAACAGCTACTGATATGCAGGACATGCCATTAGAGACACAAGTAATGATTAAGGTGTCTGCAAATACAGATGGCAGGGAATATCCTGAACCAGAGAAATGCTGATTATATGAGGTCTGCTATGAAATCATCAGTTGATTTAGATAAACTTTTAATGGACATTAATAGAAAAAGTTATCCAGCTTATAAAGATTTAAAGGGAAGTTACCAGTTTCCAGGCTACCAGCTGGATATTTACCATGTACAGGGTGACCCGTTTGCAGCACCTTCTAAGCTTGGCATACAGGTAAAAAAGGAGCAGGCAGGATTCCCAGAAGAATACTACAATATAGATTACAGAAGAATTGCTCTTCAGGATTACCTGGAAAGACAGTTTGGAAAAGCTGTTATGGAATATATGTTCAAGGCAAAGGGCTCTGGAAAAAGCGGGCTTATAAGTGTCAGCAGATGTGGGCAGGAAGTCTTAGAGCGGACTGCATTTGAGATTGACAGCGGCAGCCTTCTTGCCAGATTTGAAGCTGGTTTCCCCGCTAATGGACGTACTATTAATTCATATGAACTGAGAAAGATTCTTTTTGACTATATTCCAAAGGCTGTAGAAAAGTCAATGTATTATAAAAACCTGGATGCAGAAGAAACCAGAAGGAAAATAGAGTTGTCAGAAGACCAGCATTTCATAAGGGAAGAACTGGAAAAAAGGAAACTTGTGGCGTTTATTGCAAATGGGGCAGTTCTTCCAAGAGAAAGCGGTGTTTCGCAAAAACCTATGAAAAATGCAGTGAAGTTCCAGTCGCCAGCAAGCATGGAGATAGAACTTGAACTTCCATATAAGGGCAAAATCAAAGGAATGGGTATTCCAGAGGGAATCACACTGGTCGCTGGTGGTGGGTACCATGGAAAATCCACTCTTTTAAAAGCGCTTGAACAGGGAATTTACCAGCATATTGAAGGTGATGGCAGGGAATATGTAATTACATCTGGCACAGCAGCTAAAATAAGGGCAGAGGACGGGCGGGCGGTTTCACATGTAAATATCTCACCATTTATTAGTGATTTGCCTAACAAGAAGAACACAACTGATTTTTCAACTGAAGATGCAAGCGGCTCTACATCACAGGCAGCCAATGTAGCAGAAGCATTACAGGCAGGAGCAAAGGTACTGTTAATTGATGAAGATACTTGTGCAACAAATTTTATGGTGTGTGATTCACTGATGCAGGAAGTAGTTTCTGGTGAACATGAACCAATTACGCCATTTACATTACAGGCAAGAAAACTGTATGAAGAACATGGGATATCAGTAATTATTGTAGCAGGAAGCTCAGGCTCTTATTTTTATATCGCAGATAAGATTCTGCAGATGGATAATTACCATGCATATGATATAACAGACAAAGTGCATAAGATACTAGAAGGCAGGGAAAGTAAATACTATAGGCAGGATATACCAGTTTCTGCCAGTGTACTGTTTGATAAAAAGAAACGTATTCTTAAAGTAAAAAAGATGGATAAAAAAAGAGGCCAGGTTAAGATTAAGCAGTTTGGCAGGAACAGTTTTTCTATTGGAAAAGAAACTGTTGATTTAAGATATCTTGAGCAGATTCTGGATTCTGAACAGACTACAACACTTGCCTATTGTTTAAAAGAACTTGCAGAGCAGATGGAGACCAGGGAAATGGACGCGGCCGCAGCTGTGGACAGGCTATGGGGGCAGCTTCAGGAAAAAGGACTGAAATCACTCTGCAAAGATACTTATCTGCCGGTTTCAATGGCACAGGTACGCAAGCAGGATATTTTTGCATGCCTGGACAGGTACAGGGGAATTATATAAATTTTTATGCCATTCTGGAAGCCCGGAATGGCAGTTTTTGTGAGGGGAAAACAATGAACAGAAAAAAATTTAAATTGTTATTGGCATTATCTGTGCTTTGCCTTATTTGTGTGTTATCAGAGGCATATCTTAAAGGCTATATCACGCTTAATGATGTAAAAGAAACCAGCAAAAACATTGTAAACCAGGAGTATACAGAAGAGCCAGCAGCCACAGAAAAACCAGAGGTTACAAAAGAGCCAGCAGCCACAGAAAAACCAGAGGTTACAAAAGAACCTGCAGCCACAAAAAGACCAGAGGCTACAAAAGAACCTGCAAATACAAA
This sequence comes from Lachnoclostridium sp. UBA7122, assembly GCA_002493085.1. Taxonomy (GTDB): domain Bacteria; phylum Bacillota; class Clostridia; order Lachnospirales; family Lachnospiraceae; genus Butyribacter. The sequence goes on along the minus strand of DKXQ01000085.1, from coordinate 12,154 downwards.
AAAGCCAGCAGCCACAAAGAAACCACTTAAGCCTGGACCTTCCCAGAATGTAAGGATTCTTATTATGTCAGATGGTTTTGGAAGTTACTACCATAACAGTATAAGTCTTACTTGTGACAGCGGCTTTAACGTTACAGATGGAAATAAAACAACCAGTTATAAAGCAGGCAAAAAAGTTTCTTTCAACACATCAAAGAAAGGCATAAAGAAAAAGAAATTTATAATAAGTCCTGCAAATAATTCAGGAATTAAGATATTATCTTTTAAACGGCGTGACATACATCCTGTGTACAGTGGCAGCATGGAAATAAAATGGACTAAAAAAGGCTTTCTTATGGTTAATGAGCTGCCGCTTGAAAAATACCTTTATGCCGTAGTACCAAGTGAGATGCCTACAGAAAGCGGTATGGAAGCACTTAAAGCACAGGCTGTCTGTGCAAGAAGCTACGCTTACAACCAGATTAGGGAAAAAAGATATAAAGCTTATAATGCTGACCTTGACGACAGCGTGGCATGCCAGGTTTATAATAATATACCAAGCGACAAGCGTTCAAAAAGGGCAGTAGATGAAACTTATGGCCAGGTTGTGACAAGAAAAGGGGAAATTATTGTTACATATTACTTTGCAACATCGTGGGGATGTACAGCAGACGGCCAGGATGTCTGGAATACGCCAGATGAAGTTCCATATCTGCGTGGGGCACTGCAGACACGCAGGAAAAATGCTGCTGGCACGGACAGTATAAACTTATCAGATGAAAAAGCTTTCAGGGATTTTATCAATTCTGATAACAATAAAACATATGACAGCGGTGATGACTGGTACAGGTGGAATGTGACACTTAGTGCTGCTAATCTAAGTAATAGAATTGATTCTGCACTGTATAATTGTTATCTTTCTGATAAATCACTTGTACTTACACAGAATAAAAATGGCAAATATGTCCAAAAACCATTAAAAAGCATTGGAAAAATCAAAAAGCTGCGTGTTGAAAAAAGACAAGAAAGCGGTCTTGTTACAGAGCTTGTCATTGTTGGCACAAATAATGTAGTCAAAGTATGTACACAGTATAATATAAGAAAAGTCCTTGCGCCTGTCTATGAAAGAATAAACAGAAAAGGTGGTGAAAGCATATCTTCATATTCAATGCTTCCCAGTGCAGCATTTTATATTGATGAAAAACATTCTAAAAAAAGTATTTCCTTTAAAATAACAGGTGGTGGTTTTGGCCATGGTGCAGGCCTTAGCCAGACAGGAGCAGCAGCAATGGCAGAGTCTGGCGAAGGCTATGACACAATTCTTAAACATTATTTTAGAGGAACAAAGATACAGAATATTAAAAAGGTATCAAAATAAGTGCTATTTATTAAAAATAATATTTTTGTCCAGCATCTTATTTATTAATCCGCCTAAGAAAAGTATATACATACATGCATAAAGCCATACCATAAGAAGTGCAATAACTGTCATGGTGCCATAAAATGTTGCGTAGTTATTAAAATGGTCTACATAATATGAGTACAGCCATGAAAAGATGAGCCATCCACATGTTGCGGTAAGCGCTCCAGGAACCTGGCTTTTAAAATTACTTTTTCTATTAGGTATGGCTTTATACATTATTATGAAAAAGCAAAACATTATAAAAAAGCTTATAACAGACCTTAAACTGATTACTGACAGTATAAATCCCTGAAGCAGCGGAAAGTGTTTTCTTATAAAAAAATATATGCTGTTTCCAAATACCATAACTGTAAGACTGGCAATAATTAACAGTGCAAATATTATTGTATAAATCACAGAATAAATGCGTATCAGTATAAAGTTTCTGGTTTCATTAATTTCATATACAAAATTCAGACCATTGGCAAGAGAAAGAAATGATTTAGAGGCAAGCCACAATGATGTAATAATTGTTATGGGAAGAAGCGTGGCAGACTGGCTATGGTATATTCCAGATATAATTGTTTCTAAAAACTGGTGGAATGATGTAGGTATAAATGCCTCCAGAACACTTATAAGGGCATCTTCCGTAAAAGGCATAAATCTGAGAAGAGCCAGTAAAAACATAATAAACGGAAAAAATGACAGCATCATAAAAAAAGCTGACTGTCCGGAAAATGCCGGTATAGCAGTTTTTTTAATTTCATCTGAAAACATTTCTGCCAGATTATATATTTTAAGAAAAGACCGTATTAATATATTATGTTTCATATATTTTCCTTTCTTCCAGATTAAGATGTGATAATGCTGTAACTGCCTTCTTTTAGTATTTGTGCAAGTTCATGTACAGAGTTAAAATTCTCTTCTGTAATTATACCACCCCTTGCAAGGTCCTCTTCTTCATGGAAATCACTTCCAGAGGTCATAATAAGGCCGTTTTCTACTGCCCACTTACGGGCTTTGTTATTATTACTATTATGGCGCAGATTGCCATTATAGACCTCTGCACCATCAAGAAAATGTGCATCAGCAGGTGTACAATAAGCCCTGAACGGGTGTGCCTGCACAAGAAGTATTCCATTTTTATGGCACAGCTTATAAAGTTTCTTAAGCGGCATTTTAAATAAAAGTGGATTTTGCCAGAAAAACTCTTCATCTGCGCCATATAGCAGATAGTCATCCGGGCTTTCCAATAAACTAACTTCTGCACCAGGCAGTATTTTTATATTGCAGTTATGGTTTTGTGCATACATATATGCTTTGTGGTATCCTTCAAGGAAAAATTCTGTAAACTCCTGTGGTTTTATAATACTATTGCGTTCCATCACCCATTTGCTATAGTGGTCTGTAATAACAACAGCGTCATATTCTTTATCTTCGTACATTCTTACAAGCCTGCCAGCACTTATATTAGCACATGGGCTTGTTTCACTTGTGTGTGCATGTAATTCCGTTTTCATAACCTGTCTGCTCCGTTCTGTTTCTTTTATTTAACATCAGTATAAACAAAATCATACCATATTTGCCAGCCTGCTGGCAATTAAAAAAACAAACCAGCGGACCTGCTATATAGTGACAGGTCCGCTGGCAATATCTCCGGTTACATCCCCAAGTAACTAAAAAATACCTTCTCCTCGTATAAATCAGTTCAATCTGATATTTCAATGTGTGAAACATATCAGGTACATATATTGTACATCTAAACCGCTTTTTTATGATACACCTTTTATCTAATTTTGTCAATATTTTATACATTATTTTTATAAAAATATATATATTGCATAATTAAAAATATTTATCTTGCTATAATATTTGTAACTTCTGCTATATAAAGCGTATGATAATCCCCATCTTTGTACCATGCTTTATCAATTTCCTTATCAGTAAAGTCCTCTGGCTTAAGCAATGTTGCAGACATTACACGGCAGATTAAAATAAAATTAGCCTGGTCAACAACAGGTACTCCATAATGATAAGCGATTTCAACACCAGCTTCTTTAATTTTATCTTCATGGCGTCCCGAAACTGCTCCTAGGAACTTCATCAGGGTTTTGTGTTTTTCATTTAAAAAGTTTAGCGAAAACTTTCCTTCTCTGTCTATAAATTCTTTTGTATAGCGGCTTTGCCTGATAACTATAAAGGCGGCATCTTTTCCCCACATTTGTCCAAGCGCTCCCCATGATGCAGTCATTGTATTTACTTTTTCTTCATTGCCAGCTGTTACAAGCATCCAGTCTTTTCCTATTTTTTCAAATGGATTCAGTTCTACTATGTCTGATGTAATTTTTTGAAAAGAATGCATAATTTTTACCTCCTGAATTAATTATGTTTTCACTGCTTGATATATTAATATAATACCATATTTTACAACGTGTGACTATTACATTTTAAAAAGATAGTGTAACTTTACCTGGGTATACGAAAGTTTAGGTATATTGTGCCACTTTTTAAATAACTTGCTCTGCAATATATGTTTGGCTGGCTTTTAGTAAAATGCAAATTTTTATAACTTTCAATGATACAAAGAGTAAATTCTCTGGCAGCTTTACATTATACTAATGATTTGTTATTATACTCTTAAAAATATTAAAGAGTAATAGAAGGGAATTTCAGGCTGATGGAAGAACAGGAGCAGTTTTTAGAAATACTTGGTGAGATAAGGGCTATTGCAGCTTCACAAGATAACAAACTTACAAGAAAAGAGATAAAACAGTATTTAAGCCATATGGAACTTAACGATGTAAAACTGGATGCAGTATGCCGTTATCTGGCTGCTATGGATATTAATATTGATGGTATGCCAGAAAGTGGCAGGCAGGATAAATATGAAAACTTACAGGCGGCTGGAAGTGGTGCACCAGACAATCTTATAAAGGATTTTCTTATGGGAGAGGCATCTGCAAGGAACAGGCTGGCTGAAAGTAAATTAAGCTATGTTGCAGAACTTGCGTCAGGCTATAAGAAGCGTGAGGCGGTGAAAAAACAGATTATAAGCATGGAGGAAATAATTGCTGAGGGCAATGCAGGCCTGCTTATGGGCATTTCAGTTATTGAACAGGACAAGGCACAATATATTAAAAACAATGGTGAGCCTGACTATGAAACTGTCAATGGCATAATAAATATGGAAATTATAAATGCAATGGAAAGCATGATAGATATGGCTTCTGAAGACAAAGACTGGGAAAATGCTGTCCTTGCTAAAGTCAATCTTCTGCATGAGGCTGCCAGATATCTTGCTGAAGAATATGGCAGGATGCCTTCTGAGGAGGAACTGTCAGCGTACACAAAGGTTTCTGCCGAAGAAATTAATAATATAATGAATCTGTCAAATGATGCTAAGAAGGTTTTATCTTTTAAAAAACAGTATTTATAAAGCAATATCTGTCTACACTTGTAACACTTAGAAAAAAGGTTATGTCCACAAAATATAGTAAATTTGTTCCAAATTTTACAATATATTGTGGACATTTTTGCTGTGCAATGATATAATGGTTAATGCGTGTGACAGGGGAGAAAAAGATTTTTTTATTGAAAAATAGTAAAAGAGGGGATATCATGAAAGTTATAAAACGTGATGGCAGAGTTGTGGAATACGACCGTAATAAGATAGTAACCGCAATACAGAAAGCTAATGCTGAGGTAGACCGTTATGAACAGGTTTCAGAAGAGAAAATCGATTCGATTGTGGCTGGCATCGAAAATAAGCACATGGACAATCTTATGGTTGAAGATATCCAGGATATGATTGAACAGAAGCTTATGGGCGAGGGCAAGTTTGAACTTTCCAAGAAGTATATAATATACAGGTATAAACGTGAGATGGTACGCCGTGCTAATACAACTGATGACTCTATAATGAGCCTTATAAAGAACAGCAATAAAGATATAATGGAAGAAAATTCTAACAAAAATGCTTATATTGCCTCTACACAGCGGGATTTGATTGCTGGTGAAGTATCTAAGGATTTGACAAAAAGGGTGCTTCTTCCAGAAAATGTTACCAAGGCACATGAAGAAGGTATCCTGCATTTCCATGACATGGATTATTTTCTGCAGAGCATATTTAACTGCTGTCTTATCAATATAGGTGATATGCTTGAAAATGGTACTGTTATGAATGGAAAGCTTATAGAGAGCCCAAAAAGTTTCCAGGTGGCATGTACTGTTATGACACAGATAATATCAGCAGTTGCAAGCAGCCAGTATGGCGGACAGTCTGTTGATATAAGGCATCTTGGCAAATACCTCAGAAAAAGCCGTGATAAATATACTGCGCATTACAGGGAAAAATATGGGGACAGCATAAGCAGTGAAGTACTTCAGGAGTTTGTAAATGACAGGCTCGCTGATGAACTTAAATCAGGAGTGCAGACTATACAGTACCAGATTAATACACTGATGACTACAAACGGGCAGTCACCATTTGTTACTTTATTTTTAAATCTTGATATCGCTGACCCATATGTAGAAGAAAATGCCCTGATTATTGAAGAGATACTTAAACAGCGCATTGAGGGCATAAAGAATGAAAAGGGCGTATATGTTACACCAGCTTTTCCTAAACTTATATATGTGCTTGATGAACACAACTGCCTGAAGGGCGGCAGATATGACTACCTTACAAAACTGGCAGTAAAATGTTCAGCTAAAAGGATGTATCCAGACTATATTTCAGCTAAAAAGATGCGTGAAAATTATGAAGGCAATGTATTTTCGTGCATGGGATGCAGAAGTTTTCTCACACCGTGGAAAGATGAAAACGGAAAGTACAAGTTTGAAGGACGTTTTAACCAGGGTGTTGTCAGTATAAACCTTCCACAGATAGGAATAATAGCAAATGGTGATGAAGAAGTCTTCTGGGAGCTTCTCGAAGAGCGGCTTGCACTCTGCTTTGAGGCACTTATGTGCCGCCACCATGCACTTGAAGGCACACTGTCCAATGTAAGCCCTATACACTGGCAGTATGGTGCTATTGCAAGGCTTGGAAAGAATGAGCCTATAGATAAACTGCTGCACAACGGATATTCCACTATTTCTTTAGGCTATATTGGCCTGTATGAAGTTACAAAGCTTATGACAGGTGTAAGCCATACTAAGCCAAAAGGCACTAATTTTGCACTACGTCTTATGAAAAGGCTGCGCCTTGCATGTGATACATGGAAACTTGAGACAGGCATAGGATTTGGCCTGTATGGGACTCCCGCTGAAAGCCTGTGCTACCGTTTTGCAGAAATAGATAAAAAGAAATTTGGCAGCATTAAAGATATTACTGATAAAGGTTATTATACTAATTCATATCATGTTGATGTGCGTGAGAAGATAGATGCTTTTAGTAAATTCAAATTTGAGAGCCAGTTTCAGAACATTTCTTCAAGTGGTGCGATTTCATATGTGGAAATACCAAATATGAGGCATAATCTTGAAGCGTTAGAAGATGTAGTCCGGTTTATTTATGACAATATCCAGTATGCAGAATTTAATACAAAGTCTGATTACTGCCATGTATGTGGTTATGATGGGGAGATTATTGTAAATGACAGCCTTGAGTGGGAATGTCCACAGTGCCATAACAAAGACAGGAATAAAATGAATGTTACAAGAAGGACTTGTGGCTATCTGGGTGAAAATTTCTGGAATGATGGCAAAACTAAGGAAATTAATGCAAGAGTGCTGCATCTGTAGTTCTGGTTTTTAGGAAAGGCATGGCTTGTATGAATTATGCAGATATAAAAATATGTGATGTTGCAAATGGCCCAGGGGTGCGTGTGTCACTATTTGTGAGTGGCTGTACGCACCACTGCAGGGAGTGTTTTAACCCTGAAACATGGGATTTTAACTATGGAAAGCCATTTACAGAGGAAACAGAAAATGAAATTATAAAGTACATGGAACCAGATTATATAAAGGGCATAACACTGCTTGGAGGAGAGCCGATGGAGCATATAAACCAGCAGGGTCTTCTTCCTCTTTTAAGAAAAGTTACAAATATATATCCTGAAAAAAATGTGTGGTGCTTTACAGGATATGACTTTGAAAAAGACGTGACTGGATATATGGTTAATGAATGGAAAGAAACAGAAGAACTGCTTTCTTATATTGATGTTATGGTCGATGGCGAATTTATAGCAGAAAAAAAAGACTTAGGGCTTGTATTTAAAGGTTCTTCTAACCAGAGGACTATAATGGTCAAAGAAAGTATGGCAGCAGGAGAGCTGGTTTACTGGGACAGCAATAGCTGAGCTGTTGTTACTATGAACGGCATAGACCGTGAATAGTAACGGGCTGTTATCTATGGCTATTTAATATACATGTGTAAAATAAACAGGTATAATAACGGTTTGCTGTAAATTATAAAGTTTATAGAAACTTTTTGAATTTAACTTGAAATTTTTGCCGTAATTGGGTACAATAGGAAAAGAGGAATTTAAGAGTTTGTATTCTGTCAGGTTTTTCCATATTTACTGAGGACAAGCCTGCATAGTATAAAATTATATTATTTAGGAGGATTTTTAAACATGGCAGTTAAAGTTGCAATCAATGGTTTTGGACGTATCGGACGTCTTGCTTTCAGACAGATGTTTGGTGCAGAGGGTTATGAAGTAGTAGCTATCAATGATTTAACAAGCCCTAAGATGCTTGCCCATCTTTTAAAATATGATTCATCACAGGGTAAGTATGACAAAGCTGATTCTGTTTCAGCTGGTGAAGATTCAATCACAGTTGATGGCAAGGAGATTAAGATTTATGCATTCCCTGATGCTAAAAACTGCCCTTGGGGTGAGCTCGGTGTTGATGTAGTTCTTGAGTGCTCAGGCTTCTATACTTCAAAGGCTAAAGCACAGGCACATATTGATGCAGGTGCACGCAAGGTAGTTATTTCAGCTCCAGCTGGTAATGACCTTCCTACAATCGTGTATAACACAAACCATGAGACATTAAAGCCTGAAGATACTATTATCTCAGCTGCTTCATGTACAACAAACTGTTTAGCTCCTATGGCTGACGCACTTAACAAGTATGCAGAAGTACAGTCAGGTATTATGGTAACAATCCATGCTTACACAGGTGACCAGATGACACTTGATGGCCCACAGAGAAAAGGCGATTTAAGAAGGTCACGTGCTGCAGCTGTTAATATTGTTCCTAACAGCACAGGCGCTGCTAAAGCTATCGGACTTGTTATCCCTGAGTTAAATGGCAAGCTTATCGGTTCTGCACAGCGTGTTCCAACTCCTACAGGTTCAACAACTATCTTAACAGCAGTTGTTAAGAGAAGTGACGTAACTGTTGAAGCTATTAATGAAGCTATGAAGGCAGCAGCTAATGAGTCATTTGGTTACAATGAAGATGAAATTGTTTCTTCAGATATCGTAGGCATGAGATATGGCTCTCTCTTTGATGCTACACAGACAATGGTTTCCAAAGTTGCAGATGACCTCTATGAAGTACAGGTAGTTTCATGGTATGATAATGAAAATTCTTATACATCACAGATGGTAAGGACAATCAAGTACTTCTCAGAGTTAGCTTAAGAACCAGTTTTATAGTTAAAATCTGGATACGGTTCATATACGGGTCCGGTCTTTTATGGACCGGACCCGTATATTATGTTCCTGTATATTTTATAGGGTCCAGCGCAAGGCTTCTTTATAGTAACAGTGTAACACAGGGACAGTTTTATGGAAATTTATTAAAATTACAAGTTGCGCAGAAAGAGGTATTTTATGTTAAATAAGAAATCAGTTGACGATATCAGCGTAAAAGGCAAGAAAGTTTTAGTAAGATGTGATTTCAATGTACCATTACAGGATGGCAAAATTACAGACGAAAACCGTCTTGTAGCTGCCCTTCCTACAATTAAGAAGTTAATCGCAGATGGTGGCAGGATAATCCTTTGTTCACACCTTGGCAAGCCAAAGGGAGAGCCAAAACCAGAACTTTCACTGGCACCAGTTGCAAAGAGGCTTTCAGAGCTTTTAGGGCAGGAAGTTAAATTTGCAGCAGACAATAACGTTGTAGGTGACAATGCAAAAGCTGCTGCCAGTGCTATGAATGATGGTGATGTAATTCTTCTTGAAAATACACGTTACAGGGCAGAAGAGACCAAGAATGGAGAGGAATTCTCTAAAGAACTGGCTTCACTTTGTGATGTATTTGTAAATGATGCATTTGGTACAGCACACAGGGCACACTGCTCAAATGTTGGTGTTACAAAGTTTGTTGAAGGTGACTGTGCAGTTGGCTATCTTATGCAGAAAGAAATTGACTTCCTTGGCAATGCAGTAAACAATCCTGTAAGACCATTTGTTGCTATTCTTGGTGGTGCTAAAGTTTCTTCAAAGATTTCAGTTATCAATAACCTGCTTGACAAAGTTGATACTCTTATAATTGGCGGTGGAATGGCATATACATTTATGGCTGCACATGGTGAAGAAACTGGCAGCTCACTTCTTGAAGAAGACTATAAACAATATGCACTTGATATGGAGAAAAAGGCAGAAGAAAAAGGCGTTAAACTTCTTATACCAGTTGATACCGTTGTAGCAGATGATTTCTCAAATGATGCTAATTTCAAAACTGTAGGCCGTGGAGAGATTCCTGCTGATATGCAGGGTCTTGATATCGGAGCAGAGACATCTAAATTATTTGCAGATGCAATAAAAGGAGCAAAGACAGTAGTGTGGAACGGACCTATGGGATGTTTTGAAATGCCTAACTTTGCAAAAGGCACTATTGAAGTAGCTAAAGCTATGGCAGAGCTTGAAGATGCAACAACAATTATAGGTGGTGGTGACAGTGCAGCAGCTGTAAACCAGCTTGGTTTTGGTGACAAAATGACACATATTTCTACAGGCGGTGGTGCCTCACTTGAATTCTTAGAGGGTAAAGAACTTCCTGGTGTAGCCGCAGCAGATGATAAATAATCATAAATAGTTATTAAAAAAGCTATGGCCAGCCCTGCTGGCCGTGCAGAAATGAGGAAAGATAATGGCAAGAAGAAGAATTATTGCAGGCAACTGGAAGATGAATAAAACTCCTAGTGAAGCAGTTGCACTGGTAAATGAATTAAAAGATTTAGTAAAAAATGATGATGTAGATGTTGTATACTGTGTGCCAGCAGTTGACATAGTACCTGTTGTAGAAGCTGTAAAAGGCACTAATGTAGAAGTTGGTGCTGAAAATATGTACTTTGAGGACAGTGGTGCATATACAGGCGAAATTTCTGCTGCAATGCTTACAGATGCAGGTGTTAAATACGTAATTATCGGACATTCAGAGCGCCGTGATTACTTTAAAGAAGATGACTGCCTGTTAAACAAGAAAGTTAAGAAAGCATTTGAAGCAGGAATTACCCCTATACTCTGCTGTGGTGAGTCATTAGAGCAGAGGGAAACAGGCGTAACAATGGACTGGATACGCTTACAGATTAAGTCAGACCTTGCTGGAATAACAGCAGACCAGGTTAAAAAGCTTGTTATCGCTTATGAGCCAATCTGGGCAATCGGTACAGGAAAGACAGCAACAGCAGACCAGGCACAGGAAGTATGCCAGGGGATACGCAGCCTGATTGCAGAAATGTATGACAATGATACAGCTGAAGCTGTGCGCATCCAGTATGGTGGCTCTATGAACGCAGGCAATGCCGCTGAACTGCTTGCGAAGCCAGATATTGATGGTGGTCTTATTGGTGGTGCTTCACTTAAAGCTGATTTTGGCAAGATTGTCAATGCTTAAAGTTAGGTTTTTTGCAAAAATCTGATACTTCAGAAATGTGGTAAAATGGGGGTATCAAGGGAAATGGATTCCTTTGATGCCTCTTTTTGGTGTCTTAGGAACTGGCTAAACTATCTGTCTGAAGATTTATCAAATTTTTCTGTCTTTTCTGCAAATTTAGCATAAGCAGCCTTATTCCAGTGGTAGCCGTCACTTGCAGCGTATTTTGTTTTCAGGTAACCTTCAGAATCTGTCAAAAAACCTGTGTAATTAAAATAGTCTGTGTCTGTCTGCTTTGCCAGCTTTTTCATCTAATTGTATCACAGGTTTTACTAAAAACCAGCCAAAATGTACATTGCATGGCAAATTTCAGAAGTTTTTTTAAAAGGCAGTTATATGAAGCCGCTGGTGTTTAAGCCCTGTTTTTTAGGACTTTATGCACCACTGCGTGCTTCACCTTTGGCAAAGCGTGCGAAAGTGGGTTGCCGGCTGGAAAAATTTTGAAATTGCCATGCCAGAGTCCAT
>DKXQ01000085.1:0-144 GCA_002493085.1 Lachnoclostridium sp. UBA7122 | reverse complement strand
TATATGACATCATATTTAAAAAATTGCACAATATATATAAGCTTTCATATACCCAAGTAAAGTTACACTATCTAATTATATCATTTTATTGACAAAATTCAACAATATGTTATGATGAACTCACGGTAAACGCAAGCTTTTTAC
>DKXQ01000042.1 GCA_002493085.1 Lachnoclostridium sp. UBA7122 | reverse complement strand
ATATTTACTCGTCAGAGCTGCAAAGCGTCATGGTCAGAGGACTGGGAAGAAAAAGTAAAACAGGGCGTGAAATTTGATGTTTATAATTTTATCAAAACGGAATTAGTAAAACTTGGGATACCATCTGCGGAAATCGCTTATATTCATGACGCTAAGACAGATGCACAGAGAGAAAAACTGTTTCAAGAAGTAAGAAGCGGAAAAAAGAAAGTCCTGATAGGTTCTACGGACCAGTGTGGTACAGGTGTCAATGTACAGACACATTTAACGGCCATGCACCATGTAGACTGCCCCTGGAAACCTTCCTGCATAGAACAGCGGGAAGGGAGGGGAAAACGGCAGGGGAATGAAAATAAAGAGATTGCTATTTTTAGATATGTAACCAAAAGTACATTTGATGCGTATTCCTGGTCGCTGATAGAAAATAAACAACGGTTTATTTCACAGGTGATGACAAGCAAAGCAGTATCCCGCACCTGCTCCGATGTCGATGAATCTGTGCTTTCTTACGCTGAAATCAAGGCTGTGGCGACTGGAAACCCTCTGATCCGGGAAAAAATGCAGTTAGAGAATGATGTCCAGCGTTTAAAAATGTTAAAGAACAGTTATGACAGCCAGCGGTATTCTTTACAGGACAATTTTATGGTGAAATATCCAAAATTAATTTCAGCAGCAAAGCAGAAGCTTGCCTGTATCCAGACGGACGCAAAAGCAGCAGAGGCAGCACTTCTTGCAGAACCGGATTTTGCTGTTAAAGTAGGAAATGCCTGTTTTACGGAACGTGTCGATGGCGGGACAGTCCTGCTGGAAGCTGTAAGTAAATGTAAAAATGGGGAAACTACCCCTATCGGGGAATATAAAGGGTTTGAAATCCTGGCAGAGAGAAATTATATTGGCCTGGATAATCTTGCACTGCGTGGAAAGACAGAGTATAAAACAGAACTTTCCACAAGCCCGGTAGGGAGTATGGTAAAACTGGAAAATCTTTTTCATAATATCCCAGAAGGGATCAAAGAATTAGAGAAACGTATGGAACAATACCAAAGAGATATGGAACAGTCCAAAGCAGAATATGAAAAACCTTTTGTGCAGGAAACAGAACTTATAGAAAAATCAGCAAGGCTGAAGGAACTGGATATCCAGCTTGATTTAGAAAATGGTGGGACAGAGGAGGCCATTCTGGAGAAAACAGCAGGGCAGGATACAGACAAAGTAGCGGAATCTGGAAATTACCATACAGTACCAGATAAGAAAAGCAGGTAAGAAAACAGAAAGGAATTTTTTATTGGGATTAATTGGTGTGGCAGGAACAGTGTTACTACTGTTTTTGCCGGTTTTTTGTTTATTGCCAGATTTACAAGGCAGATGTAACCAGGTTTTTAAATAAAAAATGAAACAGCAAACAGGATATAAATATTTGAAATACAGATGTAAGTAAAAATCCTGTTACCGCAGGAAGAAAGAGAGGAAGATATGGAATATTCTATCCAGATGAGTGCAGCAGATAACATTGGTAACCATGTAAAAGCTTTTGCATCTGTTGTTTTTGGTGACAGCTTTAAAGTTACTAAAATAGCAGTTTTAGAAAACAAAGAAAGTAAAAATTTTGTGGCTATGCCAAGTTTCCGTACAAAAGAAAGGGATGAAAACAACCAGCCTGTTTTTAAAAATATCTGCAATCCTGTAACAAAAGAGTTCCGGCAGGAATTGTATGGTAATATTTTACAGTTATATGATGAAATGGAACAGGCAGGAAAGACGAAAGCTTATAAAAAAACAGGAGATAAAAATACACCAGAATTTACAGCATGGGTAACACCATTTGAACGGACAGGAAGTAATCTTTCCGGGCTGGCAAGTATAGTTTTAGAGAACAGTTTTGCAATAGGCAATATTAGTATATATAAAGGAAAATCAGGGGAATTTGTTTCTATGCCTTCCTATAGTACAGGAACTTTAGATAAAGATGGGAAAATGGTGTATTCTGATATCTGTTATCCTGTGACAAAAGAATTTCGTGAAAAAATAAATGAAACTATTTTAGAAATTTACCAAAAAGAGAAACAAAAGGCAACAAAACATGGACAGAGAAAAATAGAAACGAAAAATAGTAAGGACTATAGAGTAATAAAAGATACACCTTTTCGTTAAACAAAAAATTATAATGCTATAAAATAAACAAAGAATTACTTGAAAACTAAGTTTCTTTAACTTTTTTCTAAAAAATACTACTGTTTTTGAAATATCTGGTATTCTGTTATCCGTAAGTATATCTTTTTATATAATTATTTATTATGCTTGTGTAACAAGGATACCGAAGTATGTATTTTCAGATAGTTGCTGGAAATTGTTAGGTTTTTTATTCATTTGTTTATCCTAAAGATTGCCAGATCCAGCTTGTTTCAGAAGTAAAAATATGTTATCATGGTGTAAAGTTTAAATTTTGTGTAAAATTAAAACGAGAGGAGAAAAACAGAATGAGAAAAAATTTTGGGGCAAAACCATATCTGTATCCACAACCAGTAATGATTATTGGCACTTATGATGAAAAAGGAAATGCTAATGCTATGAATGCCGCATGGGGTGGGATTGTTGGAGCAGATGAAATTATTATGGATTTATCACAGCACAAAACCACGGAGAACTTAGCAGCAACAAAGGCATTTACTGTCAGCATAGCAGATGTCCCACATATAGTGGCATGTGATTATGTAGGAGTAGAATCGGCAAGCCAGGTTCCTGATAAAATGGAAAAAGCTGGTTTTACAGTGACGAAAAGTGAATTTGTTAATGCACCAGTTATTAATGAGCTTCCACTTACATTAGAATGTGAACTTGTTAAGATAATTGATGGAGGAAAATATTTAGGCCGCATTATTAATGTGAGTGCAGATGAGAAGATTTTGGGCGGGGACGGAGAAATCAGCCTTGAAAAATTTTTCCCAGTTGTTTTTGATACTGTTCATGCTGGATATTATAAACTGGGAGAGAGAGTAGGAGATGCATTTAAGGACGGATTGCAGCTAAAGTAAAAAATTGCTGCCAGAAATCATTTGTGCTTTAGATAAGATAGCATGAAAAGTTATGCTGTTAATACAAATACGGCGGCTAATAGGATAAAAAACAATAAGTAACTTGAAAACCATAGAAAAAGGCGGTGACTGGAATGTATAATCCCCAGCTTGAAACATTTATCCGTGTGGCGGATGCAGGGAGTTTTAATAAGGCAGCAGAACAGGCTTTTATCACACCAACTGCAGTAATCAAGCAGATGAATCTTCTTGAGGAGGGAATTGGTGTAAAGTTATTTGAACGGACTCATCGGGGACTTCATCTGACGAAAGCAGGAATTTCTCTTTATCAGGATGCAAAATATATTATTGGATATTGTAAAGATTCCGTAACAAGAGCAAAAAATGCCATGCAAGAGGATGAAACTGTTATCCGTATTGGAACATCTCCAATGACACCAGCACAGATTCTTGTGGAATTATGGCCCAAAATCCATGAACATATTCCAAGTATAAAATTCCAGCTGGTGCCTTTTGATAATACGCCAGAGAATGCAAGGGAGATATTAGCAAATCTTGGACAGAATATTGATGTGGTGGCAGGGATTTTTGATGAAACAATGCTTGATCTTCGTAAGTGTGACGGGTTTGAAATTAGCAGGGAACCAATCTGTTGTGCTGTATCCATTCATCACCGTCTGGCAGAGAAGAATAAACTGGATGTAACGGATATGTATGGAGAAAATCTGATGCTGATGCACAGGGGTTGGAGCCACTATGTGGATAAACTCAGGGACGATATTTGGAAAAATCATAATAAAATTAATATTGTGGATTTTGATTTTTATAATGTAGATACTTTTAACCGCTGCGAAAACAGCAATGATATCTTGATGGCGACAAGGGCATGGATAAATGTACACCCTCTGCTAAAGATTATTCCAGTAGAATGGGAACACAAAATACCTTATGGTCTGCTTCACTCAAGAAAACCATCAAAAACGGTGCAGAATTTTCTAACAGCAGTACAGACAGTATTAAACTGGGATTAGTACAAGCACTGCAAAATAAAATTTATCTATCAAAAAACAATACAAAACCAAAAGTTAAACATATTTATAATAATATAGTCCGTTTATATCTGGCAAAGTAATTATTATAAGGGCATGACAGTTATCTGAAAAGATAATTGCCATGTCTTTTTTTGTAGATATTATGAAAACAGAAAAGAGTTATAACCTATAGGTATTAACTGATGAACAAAAAGAAACTTCCTTAAAAAATTATTTTTGTTATAATCTTATTAAAATATCTGGTTAAAAGGTATATTCATAGTAAATAAGGAGAAAAAGGAATGGAATATATAACATTAAATAATGGAATAAAAATGCCTATGGCGGGGCTTGGTGTATTTATGTTATCGTCTGCAGAAGCTGAAAACTCTGTGGAGAATGCACTTAAAAGTGGTGTCAGGCTAATTGATACTGCAAATGGTTATATGAATGAGAGTGGAACAGGACGTGGAATCAAAAAAAGTGGTGTTCCACGGGAAGATGTTTTTTTGGTAACGAAGTTATGGCCAACGGTGTATAAAGAAGAAACAGCAGTGGAGGATACACTTAAGAGGCTTCAGACAGATTATATTGATCTTTTATTTTTACACCAGCCTACAGATAATTGGAGAGAAGGTTACAAAACGATTGAGAAAGCAGTAAAAGAAGGAAAAGTAAAATCAATTGGTCTTTCTAATTTTCCAGAGGAACTTTTGAAAGAAGCTGTTAATACTATGGAAATAAAACCCCAGATGGTCCAGGCAGAGGCACATCCTTATTTTCCGCAAATAAACCTCAAAAAATTTCTAAAGGAAATAAATATGGGGCTTATGGCGTGGTATCCTCTTGGGCATGGTGATAAAAACTTGATAGAAGAGCCAGTTCTTAGAAAATTGGCAGAAAAATATGGAAAAAGTAATGCCCAGGTGATTTTAAGATGGCATATCCAAAGTGGCCATGTAGTAATCCCTGGTTCAAAAAATCCTTATCATATTAAGGATAATTTTGATATATTCGATTTCTCTTTGTCAGATAAAGATATGGAGGAAATTGTAAAACTAAATAAAAATACTCCTTATTATACGGCTACCCCTGAAATGATTACAGCTTATGCATCCATGGCATTAAAGGAAGATTTATAAAAAAGATAGTGAAAGAGATAAAAATATTTATAAGCTGGTAAGGATTAAAGGAGTTTTATGAAATTAAAGCAAAATGTAAAAATTATAATTGATATTATTATGACAGTGGTTTTGTTTTTACTTATGGCTTATAGTATGGCTGGAGAAGTCATTCATGAGTGGCTGGGTATAGGGATTTTTGTGTTATTTCTTTTGCATCATATTTTAAATAGCCAGTGGATTCAGAATCTACGGAAAGGAAAGTATACTTTATTCCGTATTTTACAAACTGTTTTAGTAATCCTGGTGCTGGTTTCTATGGCAGGATCTATGTTAAGTGGCATTGTACTTTCACGTCATGTATTTTCTTTTTTACCTGTCATGGGAGGAAGTTCCTGGGCCAGAAAACTACATATGTTATCAGCATATTGGGGATTTATCTTTCTTTCCCTTCACCTTGGATTACATTGGAGCATGGTGACAGGTATAGTAAAGAAAATGCTTCCAAAGACATCTGCTGTCTGGTTATGGATTAGCAGACTGACAGGACTATTGATTGCCTGTTATGGTATCTATGCTTTTGTAAAACGGCAAATTGGAAGTTATATGTTTTTAAAAATCCATTTTGTTTTCTTTGATTTTGGAGAACCATTATTCTTCTTCTTTTTAGATTATATGGCGGTAATGGGATTATTTATATTTCTTGGACATTATCTTGCTGGAATTTTTAGAAAAATTAAACGGACTGGTATATAAAAAAGTGATACATAAATTTATTATTTTAAAATAAAAAGGCAGAAAGGGGATTATATTATGAGAAGAAAAAACAATATGAAAAAAGGTGGAGTAATGCTTCTTTTAGCATTCAGTTTATCTGTATCTGGATTTAGCAATAATATAGGGTATACCAGTACAGTAGTATCGGCAGCAGAAAAAAAAGAAGTAACTTCTTTGAAGCTTGTGGCAGGTACAGAAGATGTAACAATGAAAACATATTCTATGACAGCAGGGGATAAAGTGACAATAAAAGTTACAGCAAAACCGGCCGCTGCCGTAAAAAATGTAACATTTAAGTCTAATGACAAATCTGTAGCAACAGTTACAAAAAAGGGTATTGTTACTGTAAAGAAAGCAGGAGCAGCAAATATTATAGTTACTATATCTGGAAAAGGTTATAAGAAAAAACAGGCTTGGATGACAATATATGCCAGTGAACCAGATAAGCTTCCTGAAGAAACAACAGGAAATACATTAGGAATTGCGAAACAGGGAATGTTTTCTTCTGGAGGTACGGTTACTACTCCAGTAGAGGGTACATATGATTCTGCTACGAACTGGATGGATACAACCCGTGCCGGAAATACAGCACATATTGACCATGCGAATGTATTTTACCAGATTCCTGTCAATGACAATGGAAAGCCTATGGTTTACCTGCATGGGTATGGACAATCCCGTATGGGCTGGATGACAACTCCAGATGGCAGGGAAGGCTGGTCTGATATTTTCCTAAAAAAAGGATATGCAGCATTTCTTGTAGACCAGCCACGCCGTGGAGAAGCGGGTGCAACAATTTCTATGACAAAAGATGGTTTTCTTGATGTGTGGTCAGAAGATTCTAAAGATTACAAACCAGGAGACCAGGCATGGTATACACATTTCCGCATTGGACGCACAGCACCAGAAAGATATGAAGGTTCCCAGTTTCCGGAAGGAGAGGAAGCACAAAACCAGTTTTTCCGTCAAATGACTCCGAATACTGGTGATTTTGACCAGGCAGTGGATGCAGCCGCCCTTGGTGCTGTCATGCAAGATGTTTATAACATGACAGGCAATAAATCTGTCTTTGTGACACATTCCCAAGGTGGTGCAGTAGGATGGGACGTTCCAGTAGAAAATATTTCTGCTATTATTGCAATAGAGCCAGGCGGGACACCACAGCCAGATTCAGAACAGTACAAAAAACTATTAGAAGCTAAGATTCCAATTACAATTTACTTTGGGGATTATATTGATAATGGTCCAGAAGATATTATGTCTACTGGTTTTTGGAAATCTGTCCGTGATGGTGCTGTCCAGTTTGCAGAAAAATATAATGCAGATGGTGGTGATTGTACCGTAGTTAATTTACCTGATGAGGGAATTACAGGGAATAGCCATTTTATGTTCCAGGAATTGAATAATGATGTGATTGCAAACCATATTGAGTCATGGATTCAAAATAAAGTAAAATAAAGGGAAAGGTATGAAGCAAAAGAAAATGAAAACAATAAATTGGAAAAAATGGCTGTCTTTCTTTATGGCATTTACCTTTTTATTTTTAGGAACGGTAATAGAAAAACAAGAAATATATGCAGCACAAAAGTCCCTCCATTCTATTAAAATTATGCAGAATGGAAAAAATATAGAGAAAAAGACGTGGAATATAAAAGCGGGACACAAAGAAAAAATCACAATAAAAACAAAGCCTTCCATAGAAAAAAAGAATATAAAATTCCAGTCATCGGATAAAGAGATTGTAACAGTAAATAAAAACGGAATAATAAGAGCAAAAAAAGCTGGTTCTGCAAGAGTTACCATTACTGTTTCAAAAAGGGGATATAAAACAAAGAAAACATGGATTATTATTTCTGTACAGGAAGAAGAACACAATAATGCAGAAAACACAACAGATACTTCTGATGATACAGAAAATACAGAGCAGCCAGAAACAGTAAAACCGGCAGAAACCCCGGAACCAGAGGCATCAGAAAATAATAAAGATGATTCAGCGGCAATCGTGGAAAATCCAGTAAAACCAGAAGAAAATGGGACTGGAACAGAAGAAGGAAAAATTTTAGTAGCTTATTTTTCATGGAGTGGTACAAGTGAAAAGATTGCACAAAATATTATAGCCCAGACAGGAGCAGATTCTTTCCGTATTGAAAGAGAAACTCCTTATAGTGATGATTATAATACAGTTGCTTATGGAGAAGCAAAAGAGGAAGCAGATGCAAATGCACGTCCAAAGTTAAAAGAACCTCTTGATTCTGTTGCGGAATATAATAAAATTGTACTTTGTTATCCAATCTGGTGGCATACAGCACCCATGACAGTAGGAACATTTTTAGAAAGTTATGATTTCACAGGAAAGAGTATTTATCCAATTTCACAGTCGGCATCTATGAGTGTTTCCCAGTATGAAGAATCGGTTGCATTTATTAAAAGTTGTGCTGGAGGTGCTATGGTAGATGATGGTTTATTTACAAAAAATGATGAGGAAATCAAAAAATACATAGAAAATACTGTATTAAAACCATAAGGATAAGAAGAGTAAGAAATAAACAGAGTTATAACCTGATGGTATAAACTGATAAACAAACCGGAACTTCTCTTGAAGCCCCGGTTTGTTTATTATATATATAAGATAAAAATTGCTGCTAATGTATATAAGCATATTTTAATACTAATATTTTTAAAAACAGCAGAAGGAGGTATTTTATGAAAAGAAAAAAGAACATGGTTTATATTATGGTTTTCTTTGTAGTAATGATAATTCTTGGCGGCAATATTATGATCCAGGCAAAGAAAAAAGAACTGTCTTTAAGTCAGAAAAATCTGACGTTACAAGTAGGACAAAAGAAAAAATTAAAGGTGAATGGAACTTTTAAAAAGGTGGTCTGGATTTCTTCTAATAAAAAAGTGGCAGTAGTTTCTAAAAAAGGAATGGTTAAGGCAAAGAAAAAAGGAAAAGCCATGATTACTGCAAGAGTTGGGACATGGGAACAGAAAGCGGAGGTTTTGGTACAAAATAGTACACAGGATCCTGAAGATGCCAAAGAAAGTGATACAAATACATCAAAACAGGGGAATCATCTAAATAATGGAAAAATTCCAAAAGAACTGGAAGAAATTCCAGCAGCTTATTTTCAAGAGGCAAATCAAAAAGGTACGCTTGCAGAATTAAATTACGAAACTTATGAATCCAAAACATACCAGCAAAAAAGTAAAAAATTAAAGAAAAGGGCAATCATATATCTTCCTTATGGATATTCAGAAAAAGAAAAATATAATGTATTTTATTTAATGCATGGTGGCTGGAGCAGTGAAACAAGCAGTCTTGGAACACCAAAAAGTCCAAATATTTTTAAAAATGTAATTGACCATGCAATAGAAGATGGAAAAATGAAACCATTTCTTATTGTCTGTCCAACTTATAATAATGAAAGTTCCTCAGATAGTGGGGATTATACACTTGCTTTTTATACTTTGACTGTGAATTACCATAATGAACTTACCAATGATTTAATACCAGCAGTAGAGGGAACTTATTCCACTTATGCAGAAAATGTGACAAAAGAAGGAATTAAAAACTCCCGTGACCATCGTGCTTTTGGCGGGTTTTCTATGGGTTCTGTAACAACCTGGCATACGTTTATGAATTGTCTGGATGAATTCCGTTATTTCCTGCCAATGAGCGGAGCAGTTGACAGTAATGGAGATGCAGCAGACCGTGCTGTGACTGCATCAGGGCATCAATGGAATGATTTTTTCCTTTATACTATAACAGGAACAGAAGATTTTGCCAGCAGCCAGTTTGAAAGCCAGATAAATGGAATGTTACATAAGGAAAGTAAAAATTTCAGGGAAGCGGATAATGAAGAAGAAGGAAATCTTGCTTTCCGTATAAAAAAAGGATATTCCCATGATGGCAAAGCCTCTATGGAATATATATATAATGGTATGTTATGGTTTTGGAATCATGGAAATGGTAATAAGAAAGAAACAGAAAAACAGGAAACAATAGAAAAAGTAACAGAAAAAACTCTGGTAAAACAGGTAATTAATAACCCGGTTTTTGGTTCTTATGGCAGGCTTTTATTTCCTGTAGATGAAGTTATTAGTGATACACTGGCTTTAGAAGATATGGAAGAAATTCTTCCGTGGTATCACAATGTAAAGCCAGAAAAAACAGTGGAAATTGTAAATACCTTAATGGAAAGGGCAGCAAAGAAAGAAACAGTATTTTATGATATTTATACAGAGGAAGAGAAACAAAAAGATAAAGAGAAAGAAAATACAGGGTTATTTTTCTTTAAAGGGACTCCTGGGGAGAAATTTGCTGTATTAAATGCAGGCGGTGGATTTGTTTATGTCGGGGCAATGCATGATAGTTTTCCAGCAGCCTTAAAACTTAGCAAGAAAGGATATAATGCTTTTGCCCTGGTTTACCGGCCAGGACAGGAAACAGCATGTGAGGATTTAGCAAGAGCTATCAGTTTTATTTATGAGCATAAAGAAGAACTGGAAGTAGATGTTGATGGATATTCTCTTTGGGGAGGTTCTGCAGGGGCAAGAATGGCAGCCCTTGTAGGAAATAAAGGATATTTCCAAAAATTAACAGGAAGAAGTGACCTTCCTTTAGCAGCAGCTGTTATTATGCAGTATACGGGATATTCTTCTGTAAGTCCTGATGACCCACCAACCTATGCATGTGTTGGAACAAATGATGGGATTGCCAGTTATAAAACGATGCAGAATAGAATCCAGCGTATGAAAGCACAAGGGACAGATGCAGAGATAGAGATTTTTGATGGACTGCCGCATGGTTTTGGGTTAGGAACTGGAACAGCAGCAGAAGGATGGATTGACCATGCAGTAAGTTTTTGGGAACGTCATATGGGTAAATAAAAAGAGACAGACAATGGAAGGAGGATGAATATTATGAGGAAAAGATTTTTAGCAGTTAGTTTTGTAATGGCATTAGCATTGGCTGCTTGTACAAATGGAGGGAATTCTACAAGGGAAAATATAAGTAATGTAAGCAGCAATAAAGATTCTGCTGGTAAAAGTAATTATCTGGAACAAGAAGTGGTTACGGATGGAAAAGTTTTAATTGCATATTTTGCTGTAGCAGAGAATAGTGATGTAGATGCAATATCGTCTGCCAGTGTATCCAATGTAGATGGTGAAACAAAAGGGCGTATGACAGCATTAGCAGAAATGATACAGGAGAAAACAGGAGGAGATCTTTTTTCTATACAAACGTCTGTAAAATATCCGGGAGATGGAGGAAAACTGATAGAATATGCACAAGAAGAACAAGATGCGGATGCCAGGCCGGAACTTACATCCCATATTGAAAATCTGGAAGATTATGATGTAGTCTTTATTGGATTTCCTACATGGTGGTATGATTTACCACAGATTTTATATAGTTTTTTTGATGAATATGATTTTTCTGGTAAAACAATAATTCCATTTAATTCGCATAATGGCAGCCGCTTTTCAGGAACGATAGAAACAATACAGGAATTAGAACCAGATGCATCTGTAATTACAGATGGATTTACAGTAAATGAAAGAGATGTTCCAGATGCTAAGAAAGATATAGATTTATGGTTAGAAGAATTAGGATATCAATAAAAATTTTTAAAACAAAAATAAATAAAAGGAGAATAACATTATGAGTATCTTATTTATGAATGCAAGTCCAAACAAAGAAGGTAATACTGTAAGACTGGCAAAGGAATTATTATCTAATGTGAAGTACGAAACATTAAATTTAATTGATTATAAGATTTATGCTTATGGACAGAAGTATGATGATGACCAGTTTGATGAAGTAATTTTAAAAATCCGTCAGGCAGATACTATTGTAATGGGTTCACCGCTTTACTGGCACAATATTTGTGGACTGATGAGAAATTTTCTTGACCGGTGTTATGGACCAGTCAGACAAGGAGAATTTTCAGGTAAGAAGTTGTATTTTATTATGCAAGGTGCGTCACCGGAACAGTGGCAGCTTGAAGCCTGTGAATTTACAATGACACGTTTTGCTAAATTGTATGGTTTTTCGTATAAAGGCATGATAACAAACAGCCAGGAAGCACAGAGATCAGCTATTTAGAAAAGAATAAGGGAGAGAAAAAAGAAATGCAGGAAAGAGTATTAGGAAATGGATTGAAAGTGTCTGCTGTTGGACTTGGCTGTATGGGTTTTTCTCATGCTTATGGAGTACCGACAGAGGAGAAAGAAGCTATACAGTTAATAAAACAGGCAGTCAGCATGGGATATACTTTTTTTGATACAGCAGAAATTTATGGCACTTCAGAAAATCCCCATCAAAATGAGGTATTAACTGGCAAGGCATTAAAAGATTGTCGGAATAAAGTTGTAATTGCTACAAAATTTGGGATACATTTTGATATGGAAAGCAGTGCTGTAAATAAACCTTTAGTACCAGATTCCAGACCAGGAGTAATCAGAACTTCTGTGGAGAATTCTTTAAAAAGGCTTCATACAGACTATATTGATTTATATTACCAGCATCGTGCTGATCCCAAAATTCCGGTTGAAGAAGTGGCACTTGTGATGGCAGATTTAATAAAGGAAGGGAAAATAATACATTGGGGAATTTCGGAAGCTGATGAAGATACCATCCGCCGTGCAGATGCAGTTTGCCATTTGACAGCAATTCAAAACCGTTATTCTATGATGGCACGCTGGCACGAAAATCTATTTTCTGTTTTAGAAGAATTAAAAATTGGCTATGTGGCTTTTTCTCCATTAGCAAATGGTTTTTTATCTGCAAAATATGACAAAAATACAAAATTTGATGGAGTCTTTGATTATCGTAGTATCATGCCACAGTTTAGTAACGAGGGGATAGATAAGAATCAGGAATTACTTGCACTGCTTCAGGAGATAGCACAGGAAAAACATGCAACTCCAGCACAGATTTCCCTTGCATGGATATTATGTAAAAAACCATATTTTGTACCAATTCCAGGGACAAGGAAAGCAGAACGGCTTAGGGAAAATGCAGCTGCTGCTGCCATTATTTTAACAGAAAAGGAAGTAAAAGCAATTGATGGCTCTTTATCTTCTATGGAAATGTCAGAAGTATTTGGCGGTTCAAAAGTAATTAATTAGGAAGGGGAAATTACAATGAAAGATTTTATTTATTCTTATCCAACAAAAGTATATTTTGGAGAAAAGGCAGCACAAAAGGCATTGCCAATAGAACTTGAAACAATAGGAAAGACTATAATGGTTGCTTATGGTGGTGGTTCTGTAAAAAAGAATGGAGTTTATGATGAAATTTGCGGCTATCTTAAAGAAACTGGTAAAGAAATTGTTGATTTTTCAGGAATTATGCCAAATCCTACCTATAAAAAAGTACAAGAGGGAGCGGTACTTGCAAGAAAAAAAGGAGTCAGTTTTATTCTTGCTATAGGCGGCGGCTCTGTCATTGATTGTTGTAAAATAATAGCAGCACAGGCAGTGAATGACCAGGATATCTGGGAAATGGAATTTAAGAATCATAAATATCCAAAAGAATTTTTACCTATGGGAGCTATTGTGACTGCTTCTGGAACAGGTGCAGAGATGAATAATGGTGCAGTAATTACAAATGAAGATATAAAAGAAAAGGCAGGAGTATTAGGGGCTTATGCCAGTTTTGCAGTGTTAGATCCTGGCTATACCATGTCACTTCCAAAAAAGCAGGTGATTTCTGGTGCTTTTGATACATTAAGCCATAGTATGGAAACATATTTAGGTTCTCCAAGAGATGTCAATTTATCAGATGAAATTGGAGAAGCAGTCATGCGGAATGTAATCCGTAATATCAGAATACTTTTAAAGGATATGGAGAATAAAGAAGCAAGAACAGAACTTATGTGGGCATCTGCTATGGCAGAAAATGGCATTTTAAAAATTGGAAAAGTAACAGATTTCCAGGTACATCATATAGAACACCAGTTAGGTGCTTATACGGATTGTAACCATGGACAGGGACTGGCAGTGATTCACCCTGTTCTTTACCGTCATATGTATCAGGATAGTGTAAAACAATTTGCACGTTTAGCAGAGAAAGTCTGGGAGATAAAGACAGAAGAAAAAACACCAGAAGAACTGGCACTTGCAGGTATTGAAGCACTTGCGGGATTTGTAAAAGAGATTGGCCTGCCGTCTACATTGACAGAAATGGGAATTACGGATAAGAGCGTACTTAAAAAAGTTGCAGATACTTGTAATCTTACAGCAGGATGTTGTAAGAAATTTTCCAGGGAAGAAATTCTGCAAATTTTGGAAGAGTGCTGGTAAGTGGCTTTTAAGAGTCATGGTATGTTTATAGTATAAAAATACAGAAAGGATTTTTGTATATGAGAAGATGGATAGGACTTTTTTTAAGTATTGTACTTATCATTAGTTTATGTGCTTGTGGTAAAACAGATAGTTTTACAAAAAATAATAGCAATCACAAGAAAACAGCAATAAAAGAAAAGGAAAATACTACAACAGAAAACTCTCATATATTAATTGCATATTTTACAGTACCAGAGAATGTAGATACGTCTGGTGTGGATGCAGTTGCAGGAGCCAGTATTGTAGTAAAAGAGAATGAAAACATAGGCAATACGGAATATATTGCAAGAATTGTAAAAGAAACCATTGGAGGCGATTTATTCCGTATTGAAACAAAAGATTCTTATCCATTAGATCATGATATCTTAGTGGATCAGGCAGCAGAGGAGCAAGACCAGGATTTAAGGCCAGAACTTTCCAGCCATGTGGAGAATTTTAAACAGTATGATACTATCATTTTAGGCTTTCCAAATTGGTGGGCAGATTTACCAATGCCAATGTATTCTTTTTTAGAAGAATATGATTTTGATGCAAAAACAATTATTCCATTTGTTACTCATGGCGGCAGTGGTTTTTCAAGTATATTAAATAC
Source organism: Lachnoclostridium sp. UBA7122 (assembly GCA_002493085.1). GTDB lineage: Bacteria > Bacillota > Clostridia > Lachnospirales > Lachnospiraceae > Butyribacter. Next base: position 15,943 of record DKXQ01000042.1, on the reverse strand, counting down.
CATTTCTAAATTACAGCCTAATGCTTATGTAAGTGATAATACATTTTCTTTATCAAGAGAAAAAGTAGCAAATGGAGAAGCAAAGGCAAAAGAGTGGGCAGAAAGTCTTGGATTAAATGTAAAGCCAGAATGAAAAAATAACAATGACTGGAAAATATTTTAGGCAAATATTGGAAATATCAGTTATTACTTATCCGTATAAACTGAAAAACTATTAGGAACTTCTCATATTAGCCATTATAATGTATAATAAATATAACAAAAAACAATGGTAAACATTTAGAAAGGAATGGTGGATTCTATGAAAGAATTTATGAAACATGGAGTAGTGAAGGCAGTGTCTGTTTTTCTTGTACTGGTTATGCTGGTATCTGCTACAAATACAATAGGAGTAAAGGTACAGGCGAAACAGAACAATAAAATAGTAATTCTTTATTTTTCTGGAACAGGAACAACAGAAGGAGCTGCTAAGAGAATTAAAAATAAAACAAAGGGAAAACTGATAGCAATCAAGGCAGCAGAACCTTATACAGAAGATGATCTTGATTATGGCAATGATGACAGCCGTGTAACAAAAGAACATGAATCTGCAGACAGCCCTGCAGAAAGTACCATCCGGCCAGAAATCGCTAATTTAAAAGCAATCAAAAAAGCAGTAAAAAAAGCAGATGTGGTTTATATTGGATATCCAATCTGGTGGGGAGAGGCACCACATATTGTATATAATCTTGTGGAAAGTGTAAGTTTGAAAGGAAAAACAGTAGTACCATTTTGTACCTCTATTAGTAGTGGGCTTGGAGATAGTTCCGAAAATCTGAAAGCGGATGCAAACATATCTTCTAAAACAAACTGGCTGGAGGGACGTAATTTTTACGATATTCCATCACAGAAAACAGTGAATAAATGGATTAATGGATTAGAATATTGATGATTTAGAAAGAAAATAGAAAGAGAGGAACATCTTATGGAGTATGTAACATTAAATAATGGAATCAAAATGCCTGTATTAGGCTATGGTGTATACCAGGTAACAAACAAAGAATGTGAACAATGTGTATTGGATGCAATTGAAACAGGATACCGTCTGATTGATACAGCACAGGCATATGGAAATGAAGAGGCAGTAGGAAATGCCATTTCAAAATGCAAGGTTTCAAGGGATGATCTGTTTCTTACAACAAAAGTATGGATTAGCAATGGAGGCTATGAAAAAGCGAAAGCATCCATTCAGGAATCGCTTCGTAAGCTTCAGACAGAGTACATTGATCTTTTATTAATCCACCAGCCATTTAATGATTATTATGGTACTTACCGGGCTATGGAAGAGGCTTATAAAGAAGGATGGCTTCGGGCAATCGGGGTATCTAACTTTTATCCAGACCGTCTGGTTGATCTTTGCCAGTTTGTAGAAGTACCTCCTGCAATCAACCAGGTAGAAACCCATGTTTTCCAGCAACAGAAAAAGGCACATGCATATATGGAAAAATATAAAGTGCAACATGAATCCTGGGGACCTTTTGCAGAAGGACGTAAGGATTTCTTTACCAATCCAGTTCTCACAGAAATTGGAAAAAAATATGAAAAGAGTACAGCACAAGTTGCTCTCCGTTTCTTAATCCAAAGTGGCATTGTAGTAATTCCAAAATCAGTTCATAAGGAACGCATGATTCAAAATATAGATGTATTTAATTTTACATTAGAAGAAAATGATATGGCAGTAATTGAGGCATTAGATGAGGGAGAAAGCCTGTTTTTCTCTCATTACGATCCTGAAACCGTGGAAATGCTCACAGGCCTGCATAGATAAAAGGAAGATGGAAATGAAAAAAATAGCTGCTATCATAACATTTGTAGTTCTTCTTATTACTATACCTTTTTTAAAAGGATCAGTTTTTGCAAAACAAAATCTTAAGCTAAATAAAACAAGTCTTGTAATCACTGTTGGGGAAAGTACACAATTAGAATTGCAAGGAATTTCCAGAAAAAAAAGAAATAAGGTTTTATGGAAAAGTTCCAATAGCCAGATTATTCTTGTAAATAAAAAAGGAAATATCACAGCAAAAAATGCGGGAAATGCAGTTGTAACAGCAACATTTCAAGGAAAAAAATATAAATGCAAAGTGCGGATTGTTTCTAAAACAAATGGAAATAATGATAAAAAAGAGATTACATCAGGCACAAGCTATTATAGGGATTTTTTAGTGGATAATATATTTCATTCAGAAAAAAATGGAGATATTCATTATAATGTGTATTTTCCAGATTCCTATAACGAAAAATCAAAGTATGCATTATTTATTACACTTCCTGGATATCAGGGTCTGTATTTTCAAGGGGTAGCAGAAAATATTAAAACAGAAGATTTTGGATTTGAGGCAAGAAAATATCATTCTGATATGATAATTCTTGCACCACAACTGGAAGATTGGGAAGAAACCTCTGCTGACCAGACAATTGCATTAGTAGAATACTTTTTAAGCCATTATAACATTGATTCTGACAGAGTATATATTAATGGATATTCTGGCGGTGGTGAAACATTATCCATTGTTTTAGGAAAACGGCCAGAATTATTTACGGCAGCATTAATGTGCAGTTCCCAGTGGGATGGGGAATACCAGCCAGTAGTCCTGGCAAAGACACCTGTTTATTTTGTAATTGGTGAAAGTGATGAATATTATGGTTCTAAACCTTTTAAAGAAGCATATGAGAAATTATATGAGTTATATCGAAAGCAGGGCTTATCAAAAAAGGAAATTGATCATTTGCTGGTTTTAGATATAAAAGATAGTTCTTATTTTCAAGGGACAGGCATTACTTACCAGCATGGCGGAGGATATCTTTTCTGTCGTGATAAAAATATTATGGGCTGGCTTTTTCAATGGAAATAAAGCAAAAAAGTAAAGGTATATAGATTGATTCTATACTATAATAGAATCATATAAAGAAAAGGCAGGATATCTACTTAACATTTAGCAGATTCCCTGCCTTATTTTGAAAAAGAAAAATTTTACTCAAAATATAAAAATATTATTGATAGAAAACAGGTATCTAAATTTTTATTTTGAATGTAAAAGATGATAAATAAGTTTTATGTATATTTATAATCTAAAATTAAATAAAATATCTTTGTCAAAGAAGACAAGTGACCATAATATACTGGCTTATCTGCCTGAATTGATTAAAAAATATAAAATCTCTGTTCCTTAACTTGTATAAAAAACAGGATTATGATAAGGCGTATCTGCAAAGAGTTTTATTTTCAGGGAGGGATGTTGATGTTAGAAATTGCGGTTTGTGATGACAGCAGGACAGATATTGAATTATTGGAAAAAGCATTGGATGGATTTTGCCAGTATCCTGTTAATTATGATGTGTTTTTTAGCGGAAAGGAACTGCTGGATTATTGTGAAAAGCATCAGAAGGCTTACCATTTGTATATTTTTGATATTGAAATGCCAGGGATGGATGGTGTAGAACTGGCAGGAAAGATACGGGATAAGGATAAAAAAGCAGTTTTTGTATTTTTAACAAGTTATATAGAACATGTGCTGGAAGTGTTCCAGGTGATAACTTTTGATTTTATCCAGAAACCAATCACAAAGGAAAAACTGGAACAGGTTTTGCTAAAAGTAATACAATATTTAGATACAGTTAAAAAAGATTTTATATTCCATTTCCGCAAAAACCAGTTTTTGGTAAGTATGGAGGATATCCTTTATTTTGAAAAAAAGGGACGGAAGGTGGTAATCCATACTATTTCAGAAGAACTGGCAGCCAATATGACAACAGAAGAAGTCTGGAAACAGCTGGATGAAAACGTATTTGTACATATCCATATGTCCTATATTGTCAACCTGGGGCATATCAAAGCAGTGGAAGGGGAAGAAGTAGTATTAGATAATGGGGAACGTCTTTTTGTCACAAGGATACATAAACAGAAGATGAAAGAAAAGCATATGGCTTTTATCAGGAGGATGATGTAATATGGCAGCCTTTTTCGCCAGCTTTTTTATCAATCTCTTTGATTTAGGGGTTTTCTGGTATTATCTTTCTACATTCCAAAAGCAGAAAAAATGTTACCATATAGCTTGTATCTGTTTTATGATAATTCTGGCGGCTGCATGGGCATGGGTAAACTGTGCAGGAAATCCTTTTGCAAACCTGGCGGCACTGGCAGCTGTGCTTTTTCTGGTTTCCTTATTATTTAAAGGAAATGCCTTACAAAAAATAGTAGAGGTTTCTATTTTTATTGGGGTAGGGATTTTAGTAGAGCCAGTGGGATTTGTGTTATTACGTAGTTTCAAGTACCATTTTTCAGAAATAAAAACTTACCAGTATTATTTTGTAATAGTGACAGGGGAATTACTGCGGTGTAATCTGGTTTACCTGGTCTGCCGGGTTTCACGTCTGAAAAACTTACGTCCATCTGGACTGCCAAAAGGAGTTGCAGGGGCAGTTGCTGTTGTATTTATCCTCGCCGTAGTGAACTGCTGCCTGATTGTAGTGCTTTCCCTGGAATCTGGAACATGGAAAAGTCTTGTTATGTGTATCAGTATTATCATTTCTATTATGCTGACCTATTATTTAATCTTATATATGACGGAAAGATATACTATCCTGATGAAAAAACGCCATGAAGATGAATTATACCGGGAGGAAATGCATTACCAGGAGATTTATTATGGGGAAGTGGAAAGGCGGAATGACTATGTGCAGACGTTGAAACATGACTTAAAAAACAGGATGGCTGGATTATACCATCTGCTGGAAGAAGGGACAACAGACCAGATAAAAGAACAGCTTGGACAGATATATAAGGAACTGGAAACGGTAGATGATAATCATTATTCTGATAATCCTGTTGTAGATTCGGTACTGCGTATGAAAGCAGGCATAGCAAAGAAAACAGGTATCCGTATGGAAAGTTCTGTTTTTATACCAAAGGAAATGCAGATGGATACCGGGGATATCGGGGTGCTGTATGGAAACCTTCTGGATAATGCCCTGGAAGCGTGCCAGAAAGTAAAAGAGGAAAACAGGTATCTGAGGATAGAAAACAAATATGTGGATGGCAAATTAATTTTAATTATTGAAAATAGCAAGGATGCCGAAAAAAATCCAGAGTTACATACGACTAAGGAAGATAGTTACAGCCATGGCAGGGGAATTTCCAGTGTACAAAAAGTAGTAGAAAAATATAATGGTACTGCAAGTTTTTCTGATAAAGGAAACAGTTTTGAGGCGGCTGTGATGCTTTATGGGATTGGAATACAGGAAGAAAAGATGGCAGATAAAGAAAAATAGAAACTATAGGCAGAAACAGAAAAAGAATACCAGAAATGCAAAGCGTTACACTTACCTGTCGTTTTGTGACACTTTGGAAAAAAAGAAGAAATTGTGTGGTATCCTTTGTCTTGTAAAAAATAAACATAAGGAGGACAGAATGATGTCAAAGAGAGAATTATTTTGTAGCAAGTTAAAGGAAACCATGTTATCAATGACAGCCGCTATGGCACTGATGGTAACCATGTTCAGTGTACATACCTGCTGCTGGTTTATACTGGGCCAGGATACCTTGCCAGAAAATGCAAAAAAACTAAGAAAGTTTTAAAGAGGGGTTTCTTATGGGAGGTATTTCATCATTTGCTGAAAAAATAAGCAATAGACTGGTAAAAAATGGGGTTATACAAAAGGAAGATGCAGGGCTGTACCGTTATGGGGTAGAAAATGGGATTGTCATGGCAGGGAACCTTCTGACAGCCGTTGTGGTGGGTGTGGTAACAGGAAGACTGGGGATTGTGGCAGCCTTCCTGTTCTTTTATGGAACCTTGCGTAGTTATAGTGGCGGTATCCACTGTAACAGCAGGTGGCTTTGTTATCTGTGTTCTGTTTTCGTGTTGTTTCTGCCTGTTTATTCTTATCCTATTATTATAAAAGTATTTCCAGCAGCCTTGCGGATATCCGTGTTAGCAGCGGCTTTTCTGGTTATTTTTGTACTAAGTCCCGTGGAAAGCCCAAAGAAAAGGCTGGATGAAGAAGAACGCAGGTTTTTTATGAGAATTAGCCATTGTATTGCTTCTATACAACTATGTATTCTTATTGTTTTATATTGTATGGAAGCATACCGCTATTTTTGTGCAGGGTATACCAGTGTTTTTTTAACGGCACTTTTTATGGTTTTTGGAAAAATTTGTGCAAAGCGTTACACTTAATTGTAAAGTGGTTACATTTTGTCCGTAGTTGCAATATTTTATGCTATACTGCTTTCCCAGAAAGGATATTGTAATGGACAGGATGAAAAATTTATATGGAACCATAGCTGGAAATATGAAAACAAAGAGAAAGCAGCATGGGATTTCCCAGGAACAGCTTGCAGAGCAGGCAGAGGTATCTGTGGATACCATCAAAAGCATAGAAAGTGGAAGACGGGCAATGAGCCTGGATACTTATATCAGGATTGTACAGGCACTGGATGTGCCTCCACTTTCCTTATTAGGCAGAAAAAGCCAGGAAGAATACATAGAACGGTTTGTTTTTATGATGGAAAAGAGAAGCGAAGGGGAAATTGAATTTGCACTCCATATGGTAGAACAGATTTTTAAAGGACAGGATCGTTATTTAAAAGAATAACGGTTCTGTTTTTTGTTTATCCTGCAGGTTCTGTCAGTCCCAACAGAAGTGTTATAAAAAAGGTGTACAATATTCCACCCCAAATAGCTGGTTTTGTCACTCCTGTTATTTTATCTATCATAGTACAATACTCTCTGTTAACAAAAAAAGAGGTACCGGGAATGAGGAAAAAGTGGAGTATTACGATAAAAAAGCTGTTGGAAAAAGAATAAAACAAGTGCGTAAACATAAAAATATGACACAGTGCAGTCTGGCAGAATGTCTGGATTATACGAATGAAAGACAATTACAACGCATTGAAAATGGGGAAACTGCCTGTCCTGTGGACAAACTTATGGAGATTGCACAAATACTGGATGCCAGTACTGATTTTCTTTTGTTTGGGAAAGAAAGGGAAAAGAAGGAGATGGCAAGCAAATTTTTTGAAGGCAGGAGTGACAGGCAAAAACAGTATCTGGAAAAGATCTTACAGGCAGCAGCTGATAATCTGATGCTTTTAGAATAGGTAAAAATTTTTATAGCCAGCCATCGGAAAAAAGTGGCTGGTTTTTGTAATCTGGTAAGTCAAGCAGATATTCGCAATCCGCTTCGCTACTTGCTCATAACCTCATAGCTGCTACCGCAGCTTTTCAGTGGGAGTTTGTACTCCCACTGAAACAAGTAAATCCCTAACCATCACTTATGTTTCTGCAATATAGAAGTGGGGGATTTACTTGATGAGGTTAAAAAGAGAAGCAGTTTATGAAAAGTATCCACCTGCCAGAATGCAACGTGTTACTTTCCAGTTTATGACGTTTGAAAAACAGAGAGAGTGTTTTATGATAAATCCAGGCTTGAAAAAGCTGCTGGACTTTGACAATAAAATAGGACACGCATACACCCGGTTTTATTTCCGCCTTTGACTATCTCTGTCATTGACAGAAAGCCAAGAGGTAACAGAAACCCATTTCGTGCGGGGAAGTGCCAGGATGCAGTTTCTTTTTTGTCTGGTATTACAGTACAGTTAAGAGTGACTGGCTGGACAGGAAATTTGCATTTTGCCTGTAAATGGCACTGAGCAGAGGTTTGTGTTTACTGGCGTAGCTGCCAGGGGGAAAGGAGATAAAACGGCACCGGAATTTCAGCAGACAGCATTTTCCGGGAGTGGCTGCCTGTGGATTCTGCCAGACAGGGAAATCCCATATCAAAGGCAATGGCAGAAACACAGTGAGGGATTGGCTATCCCAGTGTATGTTACCCGGCTGGGGGATTTGTAATTGAGAAATTACACGCAGAAATTATTTGGATTTTTATGGATAATGTGGCAGTCTGCCACGTTATCCTTTGGGATAAGGGAACGGGATCTGTATAACCATTCAGTTCTTTTATTCCAGGGGATAACAGCCGGCGTATCTTCCTGTAAAAATTCAGAAAATTTTATACTGTGTAAAGATAGACAATTTTTAGAAACTGTTTATCCAGGCAGGTTTGTTTGTAATATACACAAAGTATCCACAGGTACAGATGGAGGCAGATATGGAAAGAAACTATATGCAGGCAGGAAACTATAGAACAGGCTGTTCGGCACTTTTATTCCTGAACTCAAATAAAGCAAGAGCCAATATTAATAAAATTGCAGAAAATTGTCGTCTGGTCTGCCAGCTTGCAGGACTGGATTTATCAATGGAAACAGTAGTAAGCAAAGGACCAGACAGAAGCATTGACAGGGATGTAGTCAATGAGTTGATTACCTGTCTTTTGACAGGGCGTTATGAAGTAGTAGTTGTAAAGGCAATGGAAGAAATTACAGGAGATAAAGCGGATTTAATGGAATTTTTGATGGATGCTGCAAATATTGGCATTATTTTCTTTGAACTTAATACTATGCAGTTTTATTCTTCTAATGGTCTGGAAATGACAGGACAAAGGAAACCAAGGAAAGGAGATGCTACATGGGAATAGAAATCAAGCGTGGGGATATTCTGTATGCTGATTTAGGTGTTAAATACCAGGGAAGTATGCAGGGAGGTATCCGTCCAGTTGTAGTAGTCAGTAATAATAAAGCAAACAGGCACAGCACGGTGATTACCATCGTTCCATTGTCTTCCAGAATTTCTAAAAAGCAGAATCTTCCTATCCATGTATTCGTGCCAGCACGCAGAAGCCAGGGGCTTATAAAGGACAGCATTGCATTGTGTGAACAGGTAACAGCACTGGATGCGGGACATATCATAGAATATATCGGAAGGGTGGATACAGAAACGCTTTTCAGGATTACAGAGGCAGTACAAGTCCAGGTTGGTGTATTTGACAGATACAATTAAAAATATCATAGATAAGAAGCCAGGGAAATGCCTGGCATACATAAACTGCCAGATATCTGGCAGTTTTATTTTAAGGAGGTAGTGCAGATGACGGCAGAGGAACACAGGAAAATGCTGGAAGCCAGTCTGGAAGATACTACATGGGAGAGCCTGGTGGATATCAGCAAGATAAGAATTAATAAAGAACTGCCTCTTGCGGAAAGAAAAAGGCAGTATATCAAAAAAACCGGAAACCCCTATATGGTATGTGTGGATGGCATTAAGGTAAAAGTACGGTTCACAGAGGGAGGCATATCCTTTGACGATGCATTTGAGAACCTGCTTTTTTCTGTATAACCAGTAACATAAAAACCAGAACAATATCAAAAAGGAAATAAAAAAGAAAAAAAGGATGGAAAAAACCGGCAAGGTGTGCTAAAATTATTTCAGGACTAAATTTCATATTTCTAACTTGGGACTATGTTAGCACCCTTTCTGGGTTTTCTGGTAACTTAGAAAACCAAAAGGAGTGGTATTATGGATAACAAGATCAAAAAAATCTATCATGCTGCCATCTATGTAAGGTTATCAAAAGAAGATGGTGATGTTTCTGACGCTGTAAAAGCAGAAAGTAACAGCATTTCAAACCAAAAGAGCCTGATCCGGGATTTTCTCCGTGGCAAAGAAGATATTGTTGTGGTATCCGAGAGGGTAGATGACGGTTATAGCGGTTCTAATTTTGAACGTCCTTCGTTCCAGCTTATGATGGAGGATATTAAAAAAGGCATTGTGGACTGTATCGTAGTGAAAGACCTTTCCCGTTTTGGAAGGGAATATATTGATTCTGGCAGATATCTGGAGCGTCTGTTCCCAGCATTGGGAGTACGTTTTATTTCAATTAATGATCATTATGACAGCCTGGACAGGAAAGACCCATCCGATGAAATCATGCTTCCTTTTAAAAACCTGATGAATGATGCATATTGCAGGGATATTTCCATAAAAATAAGAAGCCATCTGGAAGTAAAAAGAAGAAAAGGGGAATTTACAGGTGCGTTTGTACCCTATGGATATAAGAAAGATGCATGTAATAAAAACAAGATTGTAACCGATCCATTTGCAGCTGGCGTTGTGAAAGATATTTTCCGTTTCAAACTGCATGGGTTTAGTAATGATGCCATTGCAGCAAAGTTAAATGCCCAGGGTATCCTTTCCCCGATGGAATATAAAAATGCCCAGGGCAGCCATTACCAGACCAGTTTTAAAGTAAAAGAAAAGGCGTTATGGAGTTCGGTCACAGTGAAAAGAATCCTGGAAAATGAAGTTTATATTGGAACTTTAGTACAGGGAAAGCAGACAACGCCAAACCATAAAGTAAAAAAGACCGTAGTAAAGCCAGAAAGTGAATGGGTAAGGATTCCCAAAAACCATGAGGCGGTTGTTTCTGACAGGGATTTTATTCTTGTGCAGAAACTTCTTGGGCTGGATACCAGGATATCCCCTGGCCAGGAAGAAGTATCCCCGCTGGCAGGGATTGTCCTGTGTGCTGGCTGTGGTTCTGCTATGGTTAAAAAAAGCAGTTATTCTGGAGGGAAAAAGTATTATTATTATGTATGTTCCCATAACAAGGAAACCAAAGAGTGCAGCAGCCACAGGATTCCCGTAGGGAAACTGGAAGAAACGGTATTGCAGCTGTTGCAGGTGCATATCCGTAATCTCCTTGATTTACAGCGTATTATAGACAAAATTTCTTCTGTTCCATTCCAGGAACTGGATATCAGGGAACTGGAAAAACGTATTGGGCAGAAAGAAGAAGAAATCCAGCGTTTGAAAGAACTCCGCAACCTGCTTTATGAAGACAGGAAAGACGGGATTGTTTCAAAAGAAGATTATATGGAGCTGCATGAGGCATATACAAAAAAGCGTAATCTGGCAGAAGATGCGGTAAGGAAAATGAAAAAAGAAATCCAGGAAATACTGGATTCCAATACAGATAAATACCAGTGGCTGGATTATTTTGCCCAACACCAGGAGGTGGAACACCTGACAAGGAATGTGGCTGTGGAACTGGTAGAACAGGTACTGGTAATAGATAAAAAAGAAATAGAAGTTGTGTTCAGTTTTAGTGACTGCTACCAGAAAATTCTGGACAACTTAAAACAGGCAGGTTATGAGGCTGGATATGACAGGGATGGAAGGATACATCTGGAACAGGAGGAGGCAGTGTGATATGGCAAGAAAATCAAGGAAAACAAAATGGAATCCTGCTGCCAGTATGGAACAAAAGCCTTCTGTAACTTCCTCTTTAGGACAGAAAATATGTTACCAGGCTGGGTTATATGCAAGACTTTCCGAAGAATCGGAAGCAAACAGGGAAAGGGCAACCATAGAAACGCAGATGGATTTATTACGCAGGTTTGTAGCAGGACAGGATGATATGGTGGCAGTAAAAGAATACTTTGATATTTCTTATTCCGGGACAAATTTTGAAAGACCAGGGTTTGAGGAAATGATACAGGATATGAGAAATGGTGTAATTAATTGTATTATTGTAAAGGACTTATCAAGGTTTGGCAGGAATTATATAGAAACTGGCAATTATATAGAAAGGGTATTTCCGTTTTTTAATGTCAGGTTTCTGGCAGTTACCGATGGGTATGATTCCAATAAATCCGGGGAAGAGCTGCTGATGCCATTAAAGAATATGATAAATGAGATGTATGCAAAGGATTTGTCTAAAAAGGTAAAGACAGCAAAGGAAACCATGCAAAAAAAGGGTGAGTATTCCACGGGTTCTGTACCATATGGATATTACAGGGCAGACAAACATCTTGCTCCTGATGAAGCAGTGAAAGATACCGTACAGGAAATATTCCATATGTTTTTACAAGGTGATAAAATGAATAAGATAGCCAGATACCTTTCTGAAAAAACGGTTAATCCACGGGCATATAAATATTTAAAATCAGGGTCTGGCATTCCAGAGGGATTTTATACAGGGTGGAATACCCAGACAGTGCGTGGCATCCTGGAAAACCCTGCCTATACAGGTGCAAGTGTCTGGAATAAATCAAAAACAGTCCATGGAAAAAAGGTGAGAACGCCAAAAGAAGAATGGGTAGTGGTAGAAAATACCCATAAGGCACTTGTAAACAGGGAAGATTTTGATAAAGTACAGAAAATTCTGGAAGAAAAGGCAGCCAGTTTCCATGCATCCTGTGTCCATGACCATGCACAGTATAATCTTTTTGGAAGAAAAATTGTGTGTGCTGACTGTGGAAAAACTATGGGGTTTCGTGTGGAATATTTAAAAGATGGCAGCCAAAAAAAAGTGTACCGGTGCAGTACTTACCTTAATAGAAATTCCATTGGCTGCACAAACCATAAAATATTTGCCTGTGAAGTGGAGAAAGCTGTGTTCCATGCTATCCATAACCATATGGAATTATGTATCCACACAGAAGATATGGTAAAGAAAATGAATGCAAGGGCAGAAAGCCAGCAAAGATATAATCTATATGGGAAGGAAGCAGACAGGATAAGGCAGGAACTGCAAAAGGCAACAGAAACAAAAGCTGGCATTTTTGAGGATTATAAAGACCATCTGATTGACGGGGAACAATATGTGGAAATCAGTGATACTTATGCAAAGAAAATAAAAAGACTGTCAGACAGGCTGGAAGAAATGTTACAGGCACAGGCATCTTATTCCAAGACCTACCACATTGATACAGACTGGAAAACGGTGGTAGAAAAATATCTGAAAAAACGGAAACTTACAAAGGAAATGGTGGAAGCTTTTGTGGAAAAGGTGGTAGTCCATGAAAAGAAAGCCCTGGAAATCCATCTGGTTTATGATGATATGCTGGAGGAACTGCTGGTTTTAGGTGCAGAAAGGCAGGGGATTTCTAATGGATAAGACAGTATTTGCAATCTATCTCAGGATATCAAAAGAGGATAGAAATAAGGAGAGAGGAACTGAAAGCAACAGTATTTCAGCACAGAGGCTGTTAGTCAAAAACCATATAGAAAACATGATGCAGGGACAGCCATACAGCATTTCTGAATTTTGTGATGACGGGTACTCTGGTACTGGTTTTGAGAGACCAGGGTTAAAGGCAATGTTGGAAGCAGCTAAAGCAGGAAAAATCAATGCCGTGGTGGTAAAAGATTTTTCCCGTTTTGGGAGGGATTATCTGGAAGTAGGGAGATACCTGGAATTTATCTTCCCTGTTATGCAGATAAGATTTATCTCAGTGAATGATAGTTATGACAGTGAAGACCAGGCTGGTGCAACAGGTGGAATGGGAATGGCACTGAAAAATCTGGTATACAGCATGTACAGCAGGGACCTGTCAAAAAAAGTCCGTACTGCAAAACATACCAGGGTAAGGAATGGGGAATTTATTGCTTCGTTTGCTCCCTATGGCTACAGGAAAGATCCAGAAGATAACCATAAACTGCTGGCAGATGGGGAGGTAGCATGGGTAGTGCAGAAAATCTTCCAGATGGCGGCAGATGGAAGAAAGGTTTCAGAAATTGCAAGATGCCTGAATGAAATGGAAATCCCGACAAGGTATCAGTACCACAAATCAATAGGGGACAATTTTCCCTGTGTTTATAACCATACAAAAATTAAATTATGGGACTGTACTATGGTAAGAAAAATAATCCAGAATGAGGTTTATCTTGGGAAATTAGTGTGGAACCAGTCAAAATGTGGGTTAGATACTGGTAAAAAAACAGTGAAACAGCCAAAGGAAGAATGGATTGTATATGAAAACCATCATGAAGCCCTTGTGACACAAAAAATTTTTGACCAGGCAAATGCAGGAAAAATCCCCAGTGGCAGGCAGGGGACAAAAAAGAAGAACTGGTTTTTTCTTTGTGGATATTGTGGGAAAAGCCTGCAATACCGAAGTGGTAAAAACAGCAGGTACTATTGCAGGAGCTGTGTACAACAACGGGAAAATGACTGCCAGAAAGTCCATATCAATGAAAGAAAGCTGCAACAGGCTGTACTTTGCCAGGTAAAAAGTATGGCAGATACATTGTCAGGAACAAAAACAACCAGTAAAAAAGCAGAGAAGGAAAACAGAAAATCTGTTCTTGAAGGGACAGTGAAAAATAATACAAAGGAAATATCCCAGTGGAAAGACACTAAAATAACTCTTTATGGACAATATAAAGATGGAAAAATTACAAAAGAGGAGTATATGGCAAGAATGGAAAAAGGAAAAACAAGACTTCTGAAACTGGAACAGGAAAAAGAAGAAGCACAAAAGGAACTGGATGGCATGGTGGAAACTGGCAAGGCAGGAGAAGTACAAGAGGAAGAATTATCAGAACTGTCAGTGCTGGAAACTTTTGATAAGGAAAAGATACAGATACTGGTTGATAAGGTGTTTGTCTATGGCAGGGATGCAATAGAAATTGTCTGGAAAACCAGGAATCCATTTGAATGATTATGAAGAAGTAAGAAGCAGTTTAATTTAAAAGAATCACATTGTTTTTAAAATTTAGGCCATAAACATGATGCTTGTGGTCTAAAAAATTCAATATTTTTTTTGTTCCTTACTTGACACAGGCAGAGGCGGCTCTCACTTATGCGGAGGTAAAAGCCTTAGCCACTGGAAATCCCTATATTAAACAAAAGATGGATTTAGACGTACAGGTGTCCAAATTAAAGTTGATGAAAGCCAACCATACCAGCCAGATATACCGTCTTGAGGATAATATCACACAACATTACCCACAGCAGATAGCAGCCCTGAAAGAGCGTATGGACGGCATGGCGGCGGATATTCAGACCACAAAGGCAAACCTTCCGGCAGATAAAGAGCAGTTTTCCATGAAAGTAGGAAGTAAACTTTATACGGATAAAAAAGAAGCAGGGACAGCACTGGTAGAGATGTGCAAGGAATTAAAAAGCACCCATGCGCCTGTTACAGTAGGCGAATATGCAGGTTTTAAAATGACGGTATCTTTTGATTCGTTCCATCACAAATTTGTGATGAACCTGAAAGGGCAGCTTTCCCATAACCTTGAAATTGGTGCAGACCCATTCGGGAATATTTCACGCATTAACCATGCGCTGGAGTCCATGCCAAAAGAGCTTGACAATGCAAAGGTAAAACTGGAAAATGTGGAGCGGCAGCTTGAAATTGCAAAAGCAGAGGTGACAAAACCTTTTACGCAGGAAGCGGAATTGAAAGAAAAATTAGACCGCCTTTCCGCCCTCAATGCCTTGCTCAACATGGACGAAAATGGGGTTGGGAATGAAACGCCTGAACAGCCAAAAACGGACACTTTAGGATATGATGACCAGAAGGCGGAGCAGCCGGAAGCCGACGCTTTAGAACATGATAACCAGAGGCAGGAACAGGCAGCGGAAAATGCAGGACATAATCATATAGCAGAAAACAGCAGTCCGCACGAATTAAAGCAGGTAGCCGGAACTACTGAAAAGCCTGTAAAGGCATCGCTGAAAGAAAAACTGGAAGCGTACAAGGCGCAGGTGGCAGGTATGGGGAACACTGGAATGGATAAAACAAAAGGAAAAGAGGCAGTCATATAAAATTCACAAAAACCTGGTTGCAAAACTGCCAGTAAAATCGTAAAATAGGAATAGAGAAGTATGCGGATTTTGATAAAACTGCGTAAACAATGAAAAATGAGCCATACTGATAAAGGAGGTGTTTTTATGGCAACTTCAAGCATTACTAAGAACTTTGTTATATCAGGCAGGCGGCAGGTGGAGATGTTTGCCGATGCAGTTGAAGCGTCTGCCAATGACCGTCCGGTTCGTATTCCTGTGGCTGCAAAGCAGTTAAAGGGGAAAGATGATTTAATGTTTCTTAGGATGAAAAGGGAGAAAGCGAATGGAAACAAGTGACAAATTTATGTTTGTCAACATTCATGAGTATTTGGCAGAGGGAGATAATGATAAAGTCGGAGAGCCGGAGCTGTTGAGAATGATCTCCGACTTTTCATGCCCTAAGAACCCCAATGTCATCAACTTAACGATT
>DKXQ01000228.1 GCA_002493085.1 Lachnoclostridium sp. UBA7122 | reverse complement strand
TTTTAGCCGGTGGTAGTTGAGTTTAAAGAGAAAATCCCCTGTATCAGCATCTGTTGCTACAAGGCTGGTACAGACCCGGTCTCCTAACTTCAAATTATATTTTTTCATATAATTTTCAGTAAATACCACTTCATCTTCTTTTTCCGCCCAGTGCCCGCTTATTACCTGCTTTACATTTTTATCTGCAACTGTTGCGCCTAAATTCCTGAAAACTTCATCAATATAAGCAAATGCTGTGCCATCTTCTGCCTGCCCTAAAGAGAAACTCTGTCCTGCTTCTTTTACAAAAGGACACTTTTTGATTTTTTGGAATTCATCTTCCCCAATGCTGTAATATGTAACATGCTGTTTTCCCTCCAGAGACTGGGCATTCATTTTATTGGCAAGCCCAAGGTTTAAGAAAAGCTGGTTTCCTATTAAAAGAAACATAGTAATACAACAGAGAAACAGGCTTGTTATAATAGTATTTTTTTTATCTTTTAAAAGATATCCTTTTACCACCATTGCAACTTTTTGTCTATCCATTTATTATCCCACCATCCTCTAAACGTATTATGCGGTCTGCATCTTTAGCCAGCTTTTCATTATGTGTAACAAGGACAATGCTGGTGTTATACTCTTTTATAAGACCTTTTAACAGGCAGATTACAGCCCTTTCTGTTTTTGAGTCAAGATTTCCTGTTGGCTCATCTGCCAAAAGGATAGATGGATGGTTGATTAACGCCCTTGCTATTGAAACCCTCTGTTGCTGCCCTCCGGATAACTGGTCTGGATAAAACTTTTCATACCCCTCTATTTCAAGAGCACGTAAAAGTTCTTTTAAGTATCCTTTATCTGGCTTTAGCTGCGGCAGTTTTATATTATCCACCACTGTTAATGCAGGCAGCAGTTCATATGCCTGGAAGATAAAGCCAATCTTTTTCCTGCGCAGCATTGTTCTTTTTTCTTCTTTCAGACAGGATATATTTTCGCCATCAACAAAAACTTTCCCTTTTGTAGGTTCATCCAGACCAGCCATTATATTCAGAAGTGTTGACTTGCCAGAACCGCTTCTGCCCAATATAATAACAAACTCTCCTCGTTGTATTGTCATATTAACATTGTCCAGTGCCTGCAGTGATATATTTTTCTGGCTGTACACTTTAGATACATCTGTTACTTTCAACGATTCCATATTTTTACTCTCTTCCTCTCTTCAATGTCCATTCTCCACATGTGTAAAAACAGCTAATTCTGTTTTAACTTTGTGGATAGTAACAGTTTAGCACACAATTCTTTCCACAATCTTTCCAGAAAAAAATAAAATCTTACAGTGTTGTAAGATTTTATTTCTGTGAAGGCAAAGTAAAAATGTGCAAGCTTTACTGCGCCAGGTGCGGCCGCTTTAATGGCATTTCCCTATCAGCTTCTAAGATATACAAAAAATACACTGCCATGTCCATATTCTGATTTAACCTTAATATATCCGCCCTCGCCTGATACTATTTGTCTTGCAAGATAAAGTCCAAGCCCAACACCTTCTCTATCCCTAACGTCAGGTGAACGGTAAAATCTTCCAAATATCTGTGCAGCCTCATCCTCCTTTATTCCAATTCCATTATCTGTAACCTTTATTACAATAAATAACTCATATTTAACAACTTCTATAGTAATCATGCCACCTGCTGGCGTGTACTTTACTGCATTGTCAGCAATATTATACAATGCTTCAGTTGTCCACTTTACATCAAATACTGCTGCTGCATCTGTTACATTAAGATTTAAAACTATTCCTTTTTGCTCTGCCTTTGGTGCAATCTGATTAAATACCATTTCAAGCATAGGCATACAATTATTGTATTCTGGATGAAGTGATATTATTCCTGCCTCAAGCCTTGATGTTTTTATAAGTGAACGTACAAGAAAATCCAGTTTATCAGACTGTTCAATTATAGCCTGTACATACTTTCTGCTGTTTTTATCAAGTTCCTGTTCATCTAAAATCTGTGCAAAAAGCATTATATTGGATATAGGTGTCTTTGTCTGATGTGATATATCAGATATAAGCCCCTTAATTCTATCCCTTTCATTTATAATATTATTCCTGGAAACTTCAGCTGCAGAAATATATTCATAAAACTTTGCCTCTAAATATGACAACATGCTTTCATCATATCTTTTCTCATAAAACTGTCCATTATTAGCATCTTTAATTATTGCAGCAGCATTTTCAAGTATCTTTCTTACTTTTTTATAATATATAATAACTATTGTAACTGATATAAATACAACTACTGTTGTAACAATTATACAGGCAATTACAAGCTTTCTATTCATCTTTCCCCCAGCGTGAAGCAGCATTTTCCCATGTATACCCTATACCATAAACTGTCTTAATATATTCAGGTTTTGCAGAATCTTTCTCTAGCTTATCACGCAGCCTTTTTATTGTTACTGACAGTGCGTTGGTATCTACATATTCTGCATCAGAAGACCATATTTTATCTATAAGTTCTTCCCTTAAAACTATATGCCCCCTGTTAAAAACAAGCAGCTTAAGAAGCTTCTGTTCTGTCTTGCTAAGCTCAATATTTTCACCTTCCCTGCGGTACTCCATGCCATCAAAATCAAAGTAAAAATTATCAATTTCTATAATATTGGCACTCTTATAGAAATTCTTATCCTTAATAACATCTTCCCTGCGAAGCTGTGTATGCACCCTCGCCCTTAAAACAGCCAGGCTGAAAGGTTTAGTAATATAATCATCTGCCCCGCTTTCAAGCCCCATAACAATATCAGTTTCCATATCATTAGCAGTAAGCATAATAACAGGAAGTACAGACCATCTCCGTATCTCTTTTAAAAAATCCAGACCGCTTCCATCAGGCAGATTTATATCAAGAATAACCAAATCAGCACACTTTATATTTCTCCTGGCATCTGCAACAGAACCAGACTGTATTATATTAGTATCACTTTCCTTAATGGCAATAGCAATGCCATCACAAAGCGTTTTGTCATCCTCAACAATTAATATATTTTTCATATTTTTTAATACCATTCATGTTTTTAATCACAGTTTTCTTTATTATATCACCAGTTTACAACTTTTTGATTACATACTATATATAGATAATATAGTAATAACTAGATACAATATATTGTTTTGGTTTTTATAAAAATATATCGAAATTAGAAAAGTTATAAATTGATGTTTAAAATAAAACCATGAAAATACTATTCATGAGTTATAAAAGTAATAAATAAAAGGAAAAGTTTGTAAAAATATCTTTTTTTAAAATCTAGAAATAATCTAATTTTACAAGCAATTTTAGCTGATTTTAGTCCTACATTAATAATATTTTATTTCCATCACACAAGTGGAAAATTTTTTGGATTACATACCAATTTTCGACAATACACAGTTATTTTTACAGTCTCTTTTTATATGCTTTTACTAATAATTCTCTTGTTTCATTGTTCAACATTTTTATCACCTCTATCTTTATTATACATTGCTTGTCAAGACTATTGATATTTTATGGGATTGCTATAATACTGGAAATGGATAAATGAAAGAAATTCAAATTTTACAAATTTCCACTGGAATTCCCAAATCGGAAAGTTCGGTTTTATATTGTTCCATCAGTGAATTTGTTACTCCATGGTAGGACATTTTCATGTTTAAGGATTTGTACTTACTTGCTCCCAAATTATGCTCTTTGATGAGTTCAATTTTTAATATTGATTCTTGATATTTACTAATCAACTCCTTAACAAATTCACGGTTATGAACATCGTCAGTATAAGTTCCAATCACTGGAATGCGAATAACTATTGGTTTATGATATCCATTTCTGTTTTTCCAATTCAAAAGAGTATTTATATTTTCAAGATACAGATTAAAATTTCCGTGTTCAATAAACTTACAGCGGTCTGGATCAAGAATCTTCATATCCACATAGAAGAAATCAATGTGGTTAAGAGCCAACTTTACCTGTTCAGGATTACAAAATAAGCATGTCTCAGCAGCGATGTGAATACCATTTCTATGTAGTTCTTCACACACAGGAAACAGTTTATCCATCTGAAGAAAACATTCTCCACCAGAGAATGTAACACCACCAGGTAATTTATCTATATCAGTTGCATTGTTGATATTCCAGAGAGCAGGATTGCTAATTTTTCCTTTATAGAAAACTTTATCCTTCAAGCACTCTTTCACCAGAGCCTCTGACTTATAGTACTTTCCATATACTTCTTCTATACCATCTTTGATATAGGATTGTGGTTGACTGGAGAGATTCTCTGGATTGCTACACCATGGGCAACGTAAAGAACACCCCTTAAGAAATACAGTAGTACGGATTCCTGGACCATCGTGAAGAGAAAATCGTTGAATGTTTGTGAGAAGGATTTGATTATTTATCTTGTTCTCTGCACAAATAAGGTGCAATTTCGTAAAGTTCAAATTTTTTTTAATTGATTTTTTTCTTTTCAAAATTTTACTTTCACCTCTATTTTTCTGTAATATTTTTATGTGAAAAAAATTCTTTTTCAGAAATGATTTGATAAATCTTTTCTATTTTAATTTCTTAATAAAGAAACGATCACACTTATTCTCACAAAAAAGAATGATATTTTTATATTCAAACCCAGAGTATGATAAAGCTACAACAAGTTCAGTATTCTGTATAAAATAAACTTCTTCATGGTAAACTCTCAAATATCATTCTACATTTGCATCTTGCTGTACAGGAGCAAAATCAGCTAAAATTGCTTGTAAAATTAGACTATTTCTAGGTTTTAAGAGAAAAAAGAAAGATGTTTTTACAAATTATTCTTTTTATTCATTAATTTTACAATTTCTGAATAGTATTTTTATAGTTCTCTTTTAAAGATTACTTCCAACCGCACAGGTGGAACTTTTTTCAATTTGATTATACTTCTTATTTTTATTTCTTGATTAACTATAAATGAGCACATCTGAAAATTGCACAATAAATATTTTGCTTCTTTATCTATATATTCGGTGTTTGATTA
>DKXQ01000062.1 GCA_002493085.1 Lachnoclostridium sp. UBA7122 | reverse complement strand
AGTTTATATTATAACATAAAAAAACATGACAATGCGGGTTACTGGCTGCTTTACAGCCCGGTTTTTGCAGGGCGGCTTTTACCAGTCAGAAATGGCAGATATGTGTTAATAATCTCTGTCATGCTGTATTCTATCATAAGCAGTATTGCCAGTACTACAAGACATGCGCAGATATATCCCAGCCCGGCTGTTTCGGGTATAAATGCCACTTTGCTCCAGCCTTCATATGCTACAGTCCTCACTCCAAGTACTGTGTGTGTACACATCATAATAAGTGAATTTTTGCCCCAGTAGTCAAAAAAAGACAGGTTTATATATGATGACAGTACATCCAGCAGCATAATTGCGCCAACAGAGCCAATAATGCCACATATATAAAACATATATGGATATTTCCCCTCATCCATCTGGTTAAAGTCAACACCTGTGTTTATCTGTGATAAAACCAGATTGGCAGCAGATAGTATTACGCCTGTAACAAGCTTGACCCGCTGGTCTTTTATTTTCCGGTAATAGAGATAAATAATATAGCCTGCACCTAAAAACCATGCTGCTGAAAAACCTTTACATACAGCATTAGAGAGCCTTATAATATTATCATATAAATCTCCTGGCTGTAGTTCAAATATCCCGCCTGGTGAAAATGCTGTGTTTATTATATCTGAAAGTTTTATTGCAAATACTCCTGCAGCTGCATAAAGCAGCTTAACTAGTTTAGGGCTTCTTTTTATCCAGTAAAATATTATCTCTCCTATAAATAATGTGGGTATAAACCACATCGAATTAACGCCTTTTAAGAAAAGGCTGTCATAAAGATATCTTTCAAATGTTTCAAATACAAGGTCTGAAGGCTTATGCTTAAGACTGATACATATAGTTTTAAAAAATATGCCCATTATGCTAAAAGCCAGATATGGTATTCCCAGATTTTTTAAAATTTTTGTTGTGAATTCACCAAAGCTTCTTTTTCTTACTGAACCTGTGTAACACATTAAAAAACCTGAAATTATATAAAATATTGACACTTTAAAAGAAGACATCCAGTTGTCAACAGGATTGGCAAGCTTTGTGATATGCCCTAGTGCAATCATAAGTATACTAAGCCCCTTTGCTGAATCAACATACGTAATCCGTTCTTTCATAACCAGCCTCCATGAACCTGATATTTGTAGTTCCTAAGCTCTTAATATTCCTGTAAACCAGTAAAGAGATACTGCCAGCTCACAGTATCTCTCTACCATAATTTGGAGCTTTCTGCCCCTATATTAAGTTTTATATGGCAAATCTTACATCATGCCCATCTGTCCGCCGCCAGCAGGCATTGCAGGAGTATCTTCTTTAATTGTAGATACTACAGATTCTGTTGTAAGGAGGGTAGATGCTACGCTTGTTGCATTCTGGAGTGCGCTCCTTGTAACCTTTGCAGGGTCAACGATTCCCGCCTGTACCATATCTGTATATTCTTCTTTTAATACATCAAATCCCATGCCTTTTTCTGATTCACGTACTTTATTGATAATTACTGCACCTTCAAGACCTGCATTCTGTGCAATTATCATAAGTGGTGATTCAAGAGCTTTTAACAGTATATTAGCGCCTGTTTTCTCATCACCTTCAAGTGTGTCTGCAAGCTTTTCAACTTCTTTTGAAGCATGGATATATGCAGAACCACCACCTGAGATAATACCCTCTTCAACAGCAGCTCTTGTAGCAGCAAGTGCATCTTCCATACGGAGTTTAGCTTCCTGCATCTCTGTTTCTGTAGCAGCACCAACACGGATTACAGCTACACCGCCAGCAAGTTTAGCAAGTCTTTCCTGAAGTTTTTCTTTGTCAAAGTCTGATGTTGTCTCTTCAATCTGTGCCCTTATCTGTGAAATTCTTGCATCAATGGCACTCTTTTCACCTGCACCATCAACGATAACTGTATTTTCTTTCTGGACTTTAACTGACTTAGCACGGCCAAGCTGGTCTAATGTTGCATCTTTAAGGTCAAGGCCAACTTCGTCTGAAATAACTGTTCCACCTGTAAGGATTGCTATATCCTCAAGCATAGCTTTTCTTCTGTCACCATATCCAGGAGCTTTTACAGCTACTACATTAAATGTACCTCTCAGCTTGTTAATTACAAGTGTTGTAAGGGCTTCACCTTCTACATCTTCTGCGATAATAAGAAGTTTTGAACTGCTCTGTACAATCTGTTCAAGCAGTGGAAGTATTTCCTGGATATTTGAAATCTTCTTGTCTGTTATAAGTATATATGGATTATCAAGGTTTGCTTCCATCTTATCCATATCTGTAGCCATATAAGATGATACATAACCTCTGTCAAACTGCATACCTTCAACAAGGTCAAGTTCAGTCTTCATTGTTTTAGATTCTTCTATTGTGATAACACCATCATTAGAAACTTTTTCCATTGCGTCAGCAACCATCTCACCTACAAAGTCATCTCCGGCTGAAATAGCAGCAACTTTAGCTATCTGGTCTTTGCCTGTAACTTTTGAACTCATCTGTGCAATTGCATCAACTGCGCACTCACATGCTTTTTTCATGCCTCTGCGCAAAATAATAGGATTAGCGCCTGCTGCAAGGTTCTTAATTCCTTCATTTACCATAGCCTGTGCAAGGACTGTAGCTGTTGTAGTACCATCACCAGCTACGTCATTAGTCTTTGTAGCAACCTCTTTAACAAGCTGTGCACCCATGTTTTCAAAACCATCTTCAAGCTCTATATCCTTTGCAATTGTAACACCATCATTTGTAATAAGTGGTGCACCGAAAGATTTATCAAGAACTACGTTTCTTCCTTTTGGTCCTAATGTTACCTTTACTGTATCTGCAAGCTGGTTTACACCTGCTTCAAGTGCTGACCTGGCTTCTGCTCCAAATTTAATCTCTTTTGCCATAATATATTCCTCCATATAAAATCTGATATCTCTATAGCTGATAATTATGCTGCCGTCTGTACTGTCTATTCTTCAACTTTGGCAACTATATCATTCTGGCGGACTACGATAAACTCTTCATCCTCAAGCTTAACCTCTGTTCCTGCATATTTAGAATAGATAACTTTATCGCCTACAGCTACCTGCATCTCTACTTCTTTGCCGTCAACAATGCCGCCTGGGCCTACTGCGATAACTTCTGCCTGCTGTGGCTTCTCCTGTGCATTGCCTGGTAATACAATACCTGACTTTGTAGTTTCTTCTGCTTCTAGCTGCTTTAAAACAACTCTGTCTCCTAATGGTGATAACTTCATAATATAGTTCCTCCTTTTCAAATCCTGTTTACTAGCACTCACTCATTTCGAGTGCTAACCATAGACATAATATATTTCATTTGGAAATTTTGTGCAATATACTTCAAAGTTGCATTTTCGTGGTTTTCTTTTGTTTTCTTAATATTGTTCATTATAACTCGCTTTTTCTGACTTTTTCTAATTTTATATATTTATATGCTATATCAAGAAAACTGTCTGTTAGTTATTTTTCCCAGAAATTCCATATATTAAACATTTATTATGCTATCTAAGGATTATACAGGCCTGATAATTTATCTAATGCATATGATGGATTAATATAAGGCAGGCCTGTATATGGCACTGCCTTGTTTACTCTATGTACAATTTACTTTACTTCTTCTGTTTCTTCTGTAGTTCTGTTTTCCTCTATAAGTTCTTTTATAACTCTTGCTTTTTCTTTTATGCGCTCGCTTGCAACTCTTGATGTGAGAACCCTGGAAATCCAGCGTGCTGATTCATCATAGTCACCAGCACGTCTTGCAAGCTCTGCTACAAGATAAGTGACTGTCAATTCATCCATTCCACATATAGGAAATGCTTCTTTTTCAAATGCTTCTTTAAAACCGTCATATGCTTTAAGCATAAGTTCTGTTTCTTTTTTATTAAGCTCACTTATAGTTTCATTATAAGAAGGGCTGCTTTCATCCAGAGTTTCTGCTTTGCCCCTGTAAAGCCATGCCATTTTTAAACTTGTGTATGCCTTTTCACTTGGCTTTGCCTTTTTTACATTTGCATTGTCAAGTGCGAGCTGGTAATTTTTAAGAGCATAGTCATATGTATATACGCTTTCTACCTCTGGAATACCCCGGAAGTTCCTTGTTATGTTTTCTTGTATAAATTTCGCCTGTGTTGGCATAACACTCGGGAAAAACCTTCCAAGTGCGGCATATCCACAGCTTGGGCACACTATGACATCATATTTTATAGAGTCAATATGGCTGTGCTTAGGCCTTAAGTCAGTATCCTGTGAGACCAGATGTACTTTACCCGTCTTAATAGTTTTGGAACGGAACTTATGGTCACATACCGGGCATGTGTAGGATTTGTCAAAAATCAGGTCAGCCTCATTCACTTGTGGTTTTGGCTTTGGTGCTGGCACCGGTTTTTTTTCTGGCACCGGTGCAGAAGCCACTTTTTTGTCATTAGCAGAAGCTTCTGTTTTGCCAAGCTTCCCTATTCCACTGAATAAACTCATTTTATTATCCCCCTTAACCTGGTTTATAAGAATTCTTTAATGAAACTATCCTGTTAAATACTAAGTGGTCTTTTGCAGAGTCCTTTGAATCGGCACAAAAATAACCATGCCTTACAAACTGGAAACTGTCCATAGGCAAGGCTTCGGCAAGGGCAGGTTCAATATAACAGTTTTCAAGTACAGTTAATGAATCAGGATTTAAGTTAATCTCTCCGTTTTCATTATATACTCCTTTTTCTTCATCTACGATATTTTCATACAGGCGTACTTCTGCTTTTTCAGCAGTTTCTGCACATACCCAGTGTATCGTACCCTTTACCTTTCTTCCAGTGAAACCGCTGCCACTTTTTGTCTCAGGGTCATAAGTACAATATATCTTTGTAACATTGCCCTGTCCATCTGTTTCATAACCAGTGCATTTTACAAAATAAGCATTCATAAGCCTGACTTCGTTGCCAGGGTAAAGCCTGAAATATTTCTTTGGAGGCTCTATCATAAAATCTGCCCTGTCAATATAAAGTTCCCTGCCAAATGGGACTTTACGCAGGCCCATTGCTTCATTCTCCTGGTTATTTGCAACATCAAGATACTCTATTTCACTTTCAGGATAGTTTGTAATTATAAGTTTCACAGGGTCTAAAACTGCCATCATACGTGGACGTTTCATCTTTAAATCTTCACGTATGCAGTATTCAAGCATTGCATAGTCAGAAGAACTTTGTGCTTTTGATATGCCTGATAATGTAATGAAATTGCGTATGGACTCTGGTGTAAATCCACGCCTTCTAAGTGCTGCTATAGATACAAGCCTTGGGTCATCCCATCCATCTACTACACCATCTTCAACAAGTTTTTTAATATATCTCTTCCCTGTAACAACATTGGTCAGGTATAATTTAGCAAATTCAATCTGCTTTGGTGGATTTTCAAATTCAAGTTCGTCCACTACCCAGTCATAAAGAGGCCTGTGGTCTTCAAATTCCAGTGTACACAGTGAATGGCTTATGCCTTCTACCGCATCTTCTATTGGATGGGCAAAGTCGTACATAGGGTAAATACACCATTTATCACCTGAATTGTGGTGTGTAACTGTTGCAATCCTGTACAGCACAGGGTCTCTCATATTCATATTAGGAGATGCCATATCAATTTTAGCACGCAGCACTTTTGAACCATCCTCAAACTCACCTGAACGCATACGTTCAAATAAATCCAGGTTCTCTTCTATTGGTCTTTCCCTGTAAGGACTAGGCTTTCCAGGTTCTTTAAGCGTACCCCTGTACTGTCTTATCTCATCAGCAGATAAATCACATACATACGCTTTTCCTTTCTTTATAAGCTTTATTGCACACTCATACATTGTATCAAAATACTCTGATGCATAATATATCTGGTCTGTGTCTAAATCACCACATATCCACTTAACATCCTCTATAATGGAGTTTACAAATCCTGCTTCTTCTTTCATTGGATTGGTGTCGTCAAACCTCAGGTGGAACACCCCGCCATACTCCTTTGCAATGCCTGAATTAAGAACTATTGACTTTGCATGTCCTATATGGAGATATCCATTCGGTTCTGGCGGAAAACGTGTAATAACTTTCTTGCAGCGTCCTTCTGAAATATCTTTGTCAATTATATTTTCAATAAAATTATGGGACACAGTATCTTTTTCATCAACTGGACTGCTCATTACTTATCCTCCTTTAAAATAACTGTTTATTATTTTACCACATTATATCCAAATGTAAAAGCAAATTTTTACTTTAGGATAGTGTAACTTTACCTGGGTATACGAAAGTTTAGATATATTGTACAACTTTTTAAGTATGATGTCATATATTGACTTTGGCATGACAATTTCAAAGTTCTTACA
>DKXQ01000030.1:1709-3973 GCA_002493085.1 Lachnoclostridium sp. UBA7122 | reverse complement strand
AATAAATATGGTGTCTTTACCTTTTCAGAAACTCCACAAAGTATAACAGAAATAACCATATTAAACCCTGAACTGAAAGTTAAGAATATATTTGGTGGTATTCCATTACAAAAACCTGTTACAATCAAGGGCTATAAAAATTCTACTGCTGACAAGTTTGTCAGTTACATTAACAAAAACCAGGCTAAATTTAAGAAACCAGCTAAGTTTGTTGCTTTACAAAAGGGATAAGATGGTATACATTATTTCTTTGGTTCTGCAAAATTTACCAGCTTTTATTATATGGATTGTTGAAGGCTCTTGATAATAAAAGGATAATGTAACCCCATATGCGTACCGTATATGGGGTTGTTTAGATACACATGGCTGGTGTACATTATTATGTTCTGTATTTTTATGGATTTTCAATTATGTAAAAAAATTATGGTGTTCATTGTCTGATGCTATAATGTATGTAAAATACAGGGAAGAACCAGTATGTATGGAGAAGTATATACAGAAAGAGTGCAGGGATATGAAATAATCCAGTCTGTAATACCTGTATTGTAAAGAAACACTGGCAGAGAACACCATAACCTGTAATGGTATGCCTGCCAGCTTCCTTAAAGCTAAGCCAATTTCCTGCATCCTTTCTACAAAGACATATATACCCATCCATCTCTGCATCATTATCTGCATTTATAACCATGCAGTCTTTCTTGCCTGTCTTAAATGTATACCACATTCTCTCATCCATATCCATACCATTAGTAATGCTTTTGTCTCTATATAAGCCATCATCCATGCATGTAAGCCTTAAGCAGTACAGCATGCAGAATACACCTGTAAGACATATGCCATGACACATAAGTTTCCCTAAGCAAGAATGCATTCCTGCCAAGAAAGGAAAACAGAATGTAAGCCAGCGGTAATGCCTGATAAAGACCTGTGGGCTGCCAGAAAACTATTTATTTTAATTTATAAGGCAGCCCACAGGAATACCTATCAATATATACAGACAAAAATGAAAGATTAGGCAGATTCTAATGTTGTAGAATGACTATTCTTTCATAAAAATTGTCCTTAAAATAAGCTGATAATGCCATATAACATATGGTTTTTCCAATTATACAGAAATCACAAAAATATTCTACATTAGTAGACTGCTTAAAGTCTGGTTTCTCCTACCTTTTCTTCCATGAAAATTACCATCAAAACCATTATATTCATGCTATTTTTAACCTTCAAAACACAAATTATACAATATTGTTGATAAAATTGAACAAATAGTGATATAATTGTTAATGCATCCAGTAAATATCATTTGTATGAATGGATTTGGTTTTGCATGATAAGGTATTTTATCTGTAACCCATAAAAAACAAAAAAAGTATTTTAGAGGAAGCAGAGTTTTAATTTTATGGAGGTGATATAATGAAGGAACGATATATGGAAGATGACAGAATTGTTGAGATTCCAGAATATATCAGGAATATGTCAAGTGAAGAGAGAAAAAAGCAGATTGCAATATTGGAGGAAGCTGGCAGGAGGGAAAAAGAAAAGATTGAAGCAAGGGAGAAGGAAAATTTTACTGGCAATCTAAAGTTGAAAAATGGGTAAAGAATATATTTAACAGGCATCTTTTAATAAGGTGTTTGTTAGTTTTCAGGAGGTGAAATAATGGACGATATAGTTTATGTTTTAAAGGATCGTTTCGAAATGTCAGATGAAGTTAAAAATATGTCTGAAGAAGAATTAGACAGACAGATTGCAATATTGGAGGAAGCTGGCAGGAGGGAAAAAGAAAAGATTGAAGCAAGGGAGAAGAAAAAACTTTGCTTATGATTTAACTCAAAAAGCCTGTAATTTCAACTAAGTTCATTAATAACAGGCATTTTTAGTGGGATGCCTGTTATTCTTCAGGAGGTGACATAATGAATAATGCAGTTTATGTAATTGATGATCATTTCGAGATACCAGAGTATGTTAAAAACATGTCCAGTGAAGAAAGAAAAAAACTGATTGCAATTTTAGAAGAGGCTGGCAGAAGAGAAGGAGAAAATCTTCCAGAACTCACTTGGCCGACAATTTAGACTGAGAATATCAATTAAATAAAACAGACCGAGGAAGAGGATTTCTTGGCCTGTTTTTGTTGTTTAAAAAATTCTGTATGATTTTAATGAGTTGAAATATAAATCTAATTCAAGAGCTGCTAGGTAGTGTTCTTAATTTTGTGTCTATGGCTTTTTATCTTATTCCAGAGGCCGGGTGTGGGCAGAGCCCAC
>DKXQ01000030.1:765-1365 GCA_002493085.1 Lachnoclostridium sp. UBA7122 | reverse complement strand
GGGAATTGGCAAATATCATGTTCTCAAAGACACAAAATTATTTACATCCTCAGCTGCTATCAGAATGTGCATGCAAGCCATACAGAGCTATTTTTACAGATTAGAAATAAAATGTCATATAAATCTGCTGCCCTACACATTTTACAGGTATAATGAAACCTGAATTTTCAGCCATTAAACCCCTCCTCCTCTTTTTTCGTCTATTTTTCTTCTCTATATCTATCCAATCATACAGATGATTATTATCCTTTTCTGCTGGTAATTTATCAAATGTGCATATGCATCAAGAATTTTTGTTGGACAGAGACAGGCAAAAATGTATTAAAAATAAAAGAAGGAAGAGGAGGATGTATGGTACATTTAGAAATGGTATCAGAATGTGTCTAAAAGCCTTATAGAGATATTTTTGCGACTTAGGTATAAAATTATATGCTTTCGAGCTAGAAATTGTTATATGGGCATTACAGAAGTTGCCATAGGGCAACAGACAGTATAAGGTGATGCAATTACATATTTTGGCATTGTTAGGTAGTGTTCTTAATTTTGTGTCTATGGCTTTTTATCTTATTCCAGAGACCGGGTGTGGGCAGAGCCCACGAA
>DKXQ01000030.1:0-392 GCA_002493085.1 Lachnoclostridium sp. UBA7122 | reverse complement strand
GGGAATTGGCAAATATCATGTTCTTAAAGACACAAAATTATTTACATCCTCTTCTGCACAGGTTTTATTATAATGTAACTTCTTTGCTTTTGTAATTATTATTGGGCAGATATTACTTTATTGCAATTTTTTTAACCTGCTCTGCTGTTTGGATGTTATCAATGCTTAACAAAACACTCATTATATCCACACAACCAAATGATGGCAGTACTGGTTCGCTGTCTGATACAACAATATTGTACAATGAACCATTGTTTCTGTTTTCCCTGATTGCAAAATAGCAATTTTCATCATCAGTAGTTTCATTGCATCTAAAAGTCTGCCCGATGATATTGTATTTGCACGAGTTTTCAGATTCAGTAAGAGTCCACCACTTTACAACTTTTTTCCAG
>DKXQ01000162.1 GCA_002493085.1 Lachnoclostridium sp. UBA7122 | reverse complement strand
ATTTACCATTTTTTTACAAAAATTCCCTAGGCAAAGTTACCCTATCACGCCAATGTGCAAAAGCGTGCAAAAAATAGCCAAATTCAACCAGCTATCAATAATAAATATTGTTTATTTTTCAAATTTGTATTAATATTATACTAAAGCTTCTAGTACTTAAGAATAGCATTTGTGCAATTATACCAATATATCATTAAAGGAGGATTATAGTGTATGAAAAAAATATTAAAATATCTTTTTATTCTCTCAGCATCCTGTTTTTTATTATCAGGCTGCGCAGGTAATACAGGGCAGGATGTTTCATCTTCAAACAGCGCTGCCAGTGAAACAGGCCAGAACCAGAAAACTAGCAGGGAAGATGTCGCACTTTCTATATGGGCAGATGAAAAAGACCAGGAATATATTGCTGCTGTTACACAAAACTTTATAAAAGAGCATAAAAATGAAGCAAATATTAAAATTGAATATTCCCCTATGGCTGAAAAAGAGTGCCGTTCAAACTTACTTAGAAACGTATTAAATGGACCTGATGTTTATACAACAACTGATGGTGATATACAGTCACTTGCCGCAGGAGGCGCTGCTTCGCCAGTAACCAGTCCTGAAGAAATCAGTTCCAGGAACACTAAACCATCTGTAGATGCTGTCACTGTATACAGTACAGTATATGGATACCCTGTAACTGCTGATAATGGATACTTCCTGTACTATAATAAAGAATATTTAAACAGCAGGGATGTACAGTCACTTGATAAAATTCTTAATGTGGCTGCAAGAAACAGAAAAAAATTTGCAATGGACTGGACATCTGGCTGGTATATATATTCTTTCTTTGGCCAGACCGGCATGAGAATCGGATTAACTAAAGATGGCATGGCAAATCTTTGCAACTGGAATAACACAAAAGGGGAAATTAAGGGCACTGATGTGGCTTCCTCACTGTTAAAAATTGCCAGAAATCCTGGATTTGAAAATACTAAAGACTGGATTAAAGGGATGCAGCACGGAAAGGTTATAGCATGTGTAAGCGGCATATGGGATGAAACTGCTATAAAAAATGCACTTGGCAGTAATTATGCAGCTGCAAAGCTGCCATCATATACAGTTGCTGGAAAACAAGTGCAGATGGCAAGTTTTTTTGGTTATAAAATGCTGGGTGTAAATCCTTATTCTGAACATATAGAATGGGCACACAAACTTGCAGACTATATTTCTAATGAAGATAACCAGAAACTGCGTTTTGAAATGAGGGGACAGTGTCCATCAAACACAAATGCTTCAAAATCTGATGAAATAACAAAATCACAGGCAGCCAGTGCAGTGTTAGCCCAGTCTGAATACTCTGAACTGCAGCGGATTGGCGGAAACTACTGGGAACCAGCAGCAGAATTTGGAACAATGATGGCAAGCGGCAATACAGGCGGCCAGCCTCTTCAGAAAGTACTTGATAATATGGTTAAGAAAATAAAAGCTTCAACATTAAGCTAAAGGAAGGGAGAAAAGACAATGCCTAAAAAAATACCAGATAACATTACAAAAAAAACAGGCAAAATACCAAAAAAGAAAACAAAAGCCGCAAAAAAAACGGGCAGGGCTAAAAGAAAATCAAGTATCAAGACATGGCTGTTTACACCATTACTGTTACTGGCAGTCCTTGTCATTGCAACAAATGCCATATCAATAACAAGTTTAAAAAATGTCAATTCCCAGGCAACTAATATTGCTGGCAATTATCTGGCAGGTATTACAAAACTTGCAGATATACAGAGCATGGCAAAAAATATACACAATATGGCTCTGTCACATATAGTCACAGATGATGCTTTTACTATGATTGAACTTGTAAATTCAATTAATAATGATAAAATGGAGCTGGATGCAGAACTAGAGGGCTATAAACAATATCTGGACAGCTCTGGCAGCAAACAGTATGATGTTCTTATTGGCAATTATAACGGATTTAAAGAATGTATTGCCAATATGATAGCACTTAGTGCTGATAACCAGAAAGAAAGAGCATTTGAAGTTGCCAACACTAATTTAAAAAATTACTCTGACAATGTATATTCCATAATTGACAGCATGGTAAATTCTGCAAAAGAGGCATCGGCCAGTGCCCAAAAAGAACTCCAAAGTATATATAGCATATCTTCTACAATAAACGCTGCTGCCGTTATTATATGTATCACAGCAATTTTAGCAGTAATATTTATAGTTCTCAGAAAGATTATAACTCCTATTACCAATGCTGAACATGAACTCACGGCAATTATAAATGATATTGAAGAAAGACATGGCGACCTTACAAAACGCATCACAATATATTCAAATAATGAAATTGCCGCACTTGGCAATGGTATTAATTCATTTATAGAGAAACTCCAGAGCATATTTGGGATGGTATCAGAAAGTTCAAATAAGATGGATGGCATTACAGGCGAAATCTCAGAAAGCATAATCACTTCTACTGGAAATGTAAACGGTCTGTCAGCATTTACAGAAGAACTTTCAGCCACAATGACCGAAATAGGCAATAATACAAATAAAATTAACAGCAATGCTGCATCTGTCAATGAGGAAGTAAATAATATTGCAAATAAAACAGCCGAAATAAATGCGTATTCAAAGAAAATGAAATCCCATGCTGAACAGTTGGAAAATACTGCCAGAACAAATATGGAAACGACAAAAGAAAAGGTTTCACAAATACTGGCAATGCTTAATAAAGCTATTGAAGACAGCAACAGCATTGACCAGATAAATAACCTGACAGATAATATTTTAAATATCGCTGACCAGACTACCCTTCTTGCACTTAATGCATCAATCGAAGCCGCAAGAGCTGGTGAGATGGGCAAAGGATTTGCAGTAGTTGCCGGTGAAATCCGCCATCTTGCTGATGAAAGCAGCGCAACTGCCAGTCATATCCAGACTATTAATAATGTTATAATAGACGCAGTACACAATCTCGCTGCACATTCCAATGACCTTATTGAATACCTTAACAGCTCAATAATGAACGATTTTGAAGAATTTGTGGCAGCAGGTGATGAATACAAGCAGAATGCAACTTACATTGAAGACATTATGAACCAGTTTGAAATTAGAACCGATGCACTGAAAATTTCTGTTTCAGAAATTGCAAGCTCAATTAATACAATAAGCACAGCTATTGATGAAGGAATAGGCGGTGTTGCAAGTACATCCGGCAGCCTGCATGAACTTGCAACAGATATTGAAAACATTTCAAAAGAAATTGAAGATAACCGTGAAATTGCCGGCATACTAAAAAAAGAAACAGAAGTATTTATAAATCTGTGATGTAATTCCTCCTGCTTACAGAGACAAAAATGGAAGAACCGGCAGCCTGCAAAACGCTAACGCCGGTTCTCTTTATACAAGCCTGTTAGTTTACTCAAACTTTCCTTCCAGACTCCATTCCACAATCTGCCCATAATCATGGCCAAATAATAATCCTGTCTGCTCTTCCAGCTCCATATGCTTAATCCTGTCAAGATTATCATAATAAAGTGCACTTTTTGTCGAAGATATTAATTAAGTCCAGTTTTTCTTAACATTTTCTTCAGCCTCTTGTAAAGATAGATTAAGATTGTCAATAAGATACTGGATTGTTTCCTGAAAAGATAAATTGAAATTTTTACAAGCTTGTACAGCACCTCTAATTTCGCCTTCTGCCCTGCCCTCTAATCTACCTTCTGTATATTTCTCACGCTCTCTCATCAATAAAGTCATATATTCCACCTGCCATTCCTTATTTTTCTTAATTTTTTGAACTTCTTGTGCCAACTTTTCGGTAAAATCGTCTGCTGTTGTATTATTCTCTATAAATTTTAGTATATTCTTAACCTCTTTGCTAACTTTACCCTTAGTCCCATTTGTATTGAAGAAAACCTTATATGCTTCATCATTTAAGGGTACTTTCAAATCTTCTCTGCAAAAATCTTCAAAAGTATATCTCCATCGTCCTCTTCCAAATGCATCAAATGTACAGATAAAAATAACAAAGCTTTTTGGTAACTCACTGTAATCTGCACCTTTTTCAATGGCATTTAAATCAATCATTCCAGAATAATACCTAGCCCTTTGGGGAAGATTTTTATTGTTACTGGTTTGCATTTCCACGTTGTAAACAGTACCTTTTTCATCGTGTAGGTACACATCCAATCGCACACTTTTGCTATCTTTGGCAATATCAATTACTTTCTGTTCTTCTGGATATTCAATGTGGTCAATCTGAATATCCAGTAACCGCTCCAGCATAACTTTACATAATTCAGGATTTCGCATTACCTTTGCAAACATAAAGTCGTTTGATATCTTTAAGTTTTCCCAAAGCTGGTCATCTGGGAGAGTCAATTCTATTGTATCCTCTGGCTGGTTCAATCCATGCACCTCTCTTTCTTTAATAATAATGCCTTAACTGATATCAGTCAATCATAACTGGGTGTAGATACTATTTAATATTCGACTACTATAATAAGACGGATGTCTGTAATCTGGCACTTTTGTTGCTTCTTTTGAAAGACACTGGATAAAAATATAATTCCTTGCAATATCTTTTATCTTGATGTTGTAATATTTTAATGTTTCATGTATATCTTAGGTTTTCCCTGATTTACGTGCCATAGTTTTCTTCCTGGTATAATCTTTCATTAAAAATTATACCAGAAATCTACAGTTTTGAAAAATAAAAAAATATTTATTTTATACGGTTATCCTGCTGATTAAATAAATAAGTCAAGAACTAGAAAAATAAATGCTTTAATCAATTCTATATTTTTACATTAAGGCTCTTTTCGCTTTTATTCACTACACCATTACTACACCAATTTGGCATGTATTTATATAGAAATATATAGGAATA
>DKXQ01000133.1:9947-11721 GCA_002493085.1 Lachnoclostridium sp. UBA7122 | reverse complement strand
AAATTGCCATGCCAAAGCCAATATATGACATCATATTTAAAAAGTTGTACAATATATCTAAACTTTCCTATACTCAGGTAAAGTTACACTATCTAGTAACAACTAATACTTTACTTATGGCAGAAAAGCGGATAAAATATACTTGTATTTTTTTGGAAAAATATATATAATACATAAACATTTGTTACTATTTACAATAATGCAGAGAAATGAGGAAAATAATGATAGCAAAAAAAATGACAAAGTATGTAGAAGGAAGTTCTGTTACAAGGGCGATGTTTGAGGAGGGGAAAAGGCTTGCACAAAAGTATGGTGCATCTAATGTATATGATTTCAGTCTTGGCAATCCAAGTACCCCGCCACCAGCATGTGTTAAAAGTGCCCTGGCAGATGTTATAGAAAATACAAGCCCTGATAAACTGCATGGCTATATGAATAACTCAGGGCACGAAGAAGTGCGCAAGGCGGTTGCTGTGTCTGTTAATAAGAGGTTTGGCACTGCTTTTTCACAGAAAAATATAATAATGACTGTGGGTGCTGCAGGTGGTCTTAATGTAATACTTAAGACTTTACTGGACCCTGGTGATGAAGTAGCAGTATTTGCCCCGTATTTTGGTGAATACAATAATTATGTTGCAAATTTTGATGGAAAGATAGTTGCAGTGCCGCCTTCTGTACCTTCATTCCAGCCGGATTGCAAGGAGTTTGAAAAAAGGATAACCAGCCGTACAAAGGCAGTGATTATAAATAACCCGAACAATCCTACAGGTGTAATTTATCCAGAAGCTGTAATAAAAGAGCTTGCAAGGATACTTGAAGGCAAACAGGAGGAGTATGGCACCCAGATATATATTATATCTGATGAGCCATACCGTGAGCTGGCATATGACGGGGCAGAAGTTCCTTATATTACAAAATATTATAAAAATTCAATTGTATGTTATTCTTACAGCAAATCGCTGTCACTGCCTGGTGAACGCATAGGATATCTTGTTATACCTGATGAGGTGGATGATTTTGAAAATGTAGTATCTGCTGCCAATATAGCAAACCGCATACTTGGCTTTGTAAATGCACCATCTGTTATGCAGCTTGCTGTTGCGCAGTGTCTTGGTGAGACTGCTGATATTTCAGTTTATGATACAAACCGTAAACTTTTATATAACAAACTGGAAGCACTTGGTTTTGAATGTGTAAAACCGCAGGGAGCATTTTATCTTTGGACCAGGACTCCAGAGGAGGATGATTTGAAGTTTGTGGATAAAGCAAAGGAATTTAATATTTTACTTGTGCCAGGAAGTTCGTATATGTGCAAAGGGTATGTACGTATTGCGTACTGTGTGGACACAGATATGATAAAACGTTCATTTACAGCATTTGAAAAGCTTGCAGCAAGTTATAAATTACAGTAAAGGCATAGTGGAGGTAAATATAAAGTGAAAAGCTGGAGAGATAATTTACGTTCTATAGAACCATATGTGCCAGGAGAACAGCCAGATATTCCAGGCATGGTTAAATTAAATACTAATGAAAACCCATATCCGCCATCACCAAAGGTTTTACAGGCGGTAAAAGACTTTGACACAGGTACGCTGAGGCTGTATCCGGACCCATCTTCCCGCCTTCTTGCAGATGCCATTGCCAGAAGTTATGGTATTGATGAAAAACAGGTTTTTACAGGTGTTGGTTCTGATGATGTGCTTGCTATTGCATTTATGACATTTTTTAACAGTAAAAAACCTATACTTTTTCCAGATATAACATATTCATTTTA
>DKXQ01000133.1:0-9688 GCA_002493085.1 Lachnoclostridium sp. UBA7122 | reverse complement strand
TCCAGATATAACATATTCATTTTATGATGTATGGGCTAATCTGTTTAATATACCATATAAAAGACCAGAACTTGATGAAAAATTTAATATAAAAGCAGAAGACTACTATTGTGACAATGGCGGCATTGTTATAGCTAATCCAAATGCGCCTACAGGCATAAACCAGAGTGAAAGCTTTTTAAGGGATGTGATAGAGCATAACCGTGATGTTGTTGTAATAATAGATGAAGCGTATATAGATTTTAGTGGCAAAACAGCCCTGCATCTGGCAGAATCTTATGACAATGTGCTTATAGTCCAGACATTTTCTAAATCACGCTCACTGGCGGGCATGCGCATAGGCTATGCTATGGGAAATGCAGAACTTATAAAGGCTATGGATGATGTGAGGTTTTCTTTTAACAGCTACCCTATGACGAGGCTTTCTGTAGCAATAGGCAGGGCAGCTATTGAAGATTCAGGATATTATAAAGAAACGGCACAAAAAATAATAGCAACAAGGGAGTGGACGAAGAAAGAACTGGCAAGGCTTGGTTTTTCATTCTGCGATTCAGAGACAAACTTTATATTTGCCACACATAACTCTGTGGAGGCATGTTATATTTTTAAGAAATTAAAGGAAAAACATATTTTTGTAAGGCATTTTAATTCTCCACGTATAGATAATTATTTAAGGATTTCTATAGGAACACAGGACGAAATGAAATATTTTATATCTGAATTAGAAAAAATATTATTGAAATAATGACAGAAACAGAAAAAAGTGCTATTATATAATCTATGCGTCTGGAAACTATTATATTATAGTATAGAAATGGAGACTGAAATGAAAAAAGTAATTACTTATGGAACATTTGACCTGCTGCATGTAGGGCATATAAATCTTTTAAGAAGGGCAAGGGAGCTTGGTGATTACCTGCTTGTTGCCATCTCTACAGATGAGTTTAACGCCATAAAGGAAAAAAAGGCTTACTATTCTTATGAGGACAGAAAGCAGATTCTTGAAGCTGTCAGGTATGTAGATAAAGTAATTCCTGAAAATACATGGGAACAGAAGATAAAAGATGTAACAGAAAATAATATTGATATATTTGTGATGGGCCACGACTGGGAAGGCAAGTTTGACTTCCTTAAGGACTATTGTGAAGTTATATATCTTCCAAGGACAGAAGGCATATCTACTACAAAGATAAAAAGCGATTTGGGTATGAATTAATAATAGTTATTATATTTATACGGAAAGGGAATTTAAGATGTTTATTCACAAAATAAAAAAGAAGGCAGTGAGCGGGCTGCATGTCTTAAAGAATAATTTAAGAAGGATATTTGGAAGAGCCCCTAAAATGAAGTTTTTTTATGGAAGCTATTATAAACACTGTGATGTAGTGGAAAACCGCATATTGTTTGAATCATTCCATGGCACTACCATATCTGACTCGCCTTTTTATATTTTGAAGGAACTGCTTTCACGTCCTGAGGCTTCTAAGTATGAAATATACTACAGCAGCAATACTGACGATTATGAAACACATAAAAAGTTTATTGAAGCCAATGATATACCAGTAAAGCTTGTGTGTATATCATCCTACCAGTATCTTAAGGTGCTTGCAACAGCTAAATATCTTATTAATAACAGTTCTTTTCCAGTATACTTTATAAAAAAAGATGAGCAGGTATATTTACAGACATGGCATGGCACACCTTTAAAGACGCTTGGCAAGAGGATGCGCAAAGGCATTGAATCTATGTACAATGTACAGCACAATTTTTTGCAGGCTTCATATCTTATGCATCCTAATGAATTTACAAAAAATGTTATAATGCAGGACTATAACCTGAATGGGCTGTATACTGGAAAAGTTGCATTAAGTGGTTATCCAAGAAACAGTATTTTTATGGATGGACAAAAGGCTTTTGAAGTAAGAAAAAAGCTTGGGCTTGAGGATAAAACTGTATATGCATATATGCCTACCTGGAGGGGGACAAGCAACCATTCTGTCCAGTATGGCTCATATAGCAGGACAATATCAGAAATGATGAAGTATCTGGATGACAGGATGAAAGACCACCAGGTTTTATATGTGAATTTCCATCCAATACTTAAAAATGCGGTGCAGCTTGGTGATTACAAGCATATTAAGAGCTTTCCAGCCCAGGTGGATAAATACGAGTTCTTAAATAGTGTAGATGCGCTGGTTACGGACTATTCAAGTGTATTTTTTGACTTCTCTGTAACAAGGAAGCCAATTATATTATATATGTATGATTATGACAAGTATATGAAAGACCGTGGCATGTACATGGATATAACAGAACTTCCGTTTGTAAAGCTGTATGATATAGAATCACTTTCAGAGTGGCTGGTTACAGAAAAAATCCTTGGTGAGGGATATGATGATGGCAGTTATTGTGAAAAATTCATAAAATATGATTCACTTGATGCGCCGGCTAAAATGCTTGACCTGGTGCTGTATGGCAAAGAAGATGGCCTGGTTATTGAGGACTATTCTGAAAATATGCAAAGACCAAGGCGTATTATCCATCCACTTAAAATGACAGGCAAAAGTGACCTTGAAGCTATTAGCAAGTATGCCCAGAGTAATGATATTGTCCAGTTTGAAAAGAGATGGTTTAAAAATGGTTTAAGTATCAGACTGCATGATAATTATAACGATTGCTTTGACTATGTTGTTATTACAAATACAACTCCAAGGACATATCTTGAAGAGGCACTTGTAAAGCTTAAAGTAAAGTCTGTAAAGGACAGGCTCAGGGAACGGGAGCTTAAAAGGACATTTCCAAGGCTTAAGGTACAGCCTGTATATATAAGGAAGTTTCATGCAGCAGAGGAAGGGTGCAGCATAAACAATGCAGATAAAAAGAGCATACAGGCAGATTTAATAAGTGAAAATAACAAGATTTATATAGATATGGAATTAAATAGTCCAGAACATATACCTGTCCGTTTTATGCTTATAGATTCTAAAAACAGAATCAGATGTGTAAGGGAGACAACTAAAGAAGAGCGTCTGGAAAAAAGAATTTGTGAAGATTTTAAAGAATGGAAACAAAATCTTATCCCATCAGACAGGTATCTTATGGCAGCAGAGATTTTAGACCAGTCCTTTTCGACAAAGTATATTGCTATATTTAAAAGCCAGGAATGGGCAAAAGAAGCTGACTCACTATATGAGAAGTTTGATAAGCCTGAAGCCTATAAGGCTCCATGTATAGTTACAGGCATAGGAAATCCTGAACTTAAGCCCGGAAGGAAATATGAACCTGGTGAAATGGCAATACTTCCTTATATAAGAATGGGAAGCCGCAATTTTGGAATATGCATGTGTAAACCTGAAAAAGTGGTTAATGAATACACACAGGCAAAAGTTTTAAAAATTAAGTCTGGCAAGTCTGTTTCCACTGTTTACATGAAGATGAAGAAGCAGGAGGAAATGTCCATTAAAGATATTGTTTTGAGGTACAGAAGTGCAGTAAGTTATGATATTCCTGTAGAATATAGTATAAAGGAAGATGACAGGCATTATATTATAAAGGCAGTAATAGATTTCAGCACACTTCCTTTAAGGGAACTCTACTGGGATTTACGTATACTTGTATATAAATATGGCTATGAACATGAAGTAAGGGCCAGGTTTACGGGCAATTACTGGAAATATAACTTCTATCTTACGAACAGGCAGTATTTTGCGGGCGAAGGACATATGACATTTCCTTATTATACAAAAGGAGGATGCCTTGCATATCTGTACCGTCCTGATTCACCGTATGATGCTTATACAACAAAAATTAAAGAGATGGCAGCAAGTATTATTTATATATTGTCAAAACCACTGTTTAAGCGCAGGAAAATATGGCTTGTATATGAAAAATTCTGTTCCATGGCACAGGATAATGGCTATTATTTCTTTAAATACTGTATGGAAAACCTTCCAGAAGAGGAAAAAAAAGATATTTTTTATGTAATTGATAAAAATGCCCCTGACTATGACAAGATTAAGACATATGATGACCATATAATACAGTTTATGAGCTTTAAACACATTTTATATGTGCTTGGGTCGGTTTTATATGTTGCCTCCGATTCAAGGACGCACTTATATGCCTGGAGATGCAAGACAAGCCTTATACGTTCCAAAATTGACAAAAGGCCTATCTTCTTTCTGCAGCATGGTGTTACAGCTCTTAAACGTGTTGCCCCTCTGTTTGGAAAACATGGAAGCAGTCCTATGACGTATTTTGCAACGACATCACGGTTTGAACAGAATATAGTAGTAAAGTATCTGGACTATAAAAGAAGTAAAGCGCCTATGACAGGATTTACAAGATGGGATGTACTTGAAGATGCTAAAACAGATGATGACAAGCTTATACTTCTTATGCCGACATGGCGTTCCTGGCTTGAGGAGGTCAGTGATGAAGATTTTCTTGCAAGCGGTTATTACAAGAATTACTCGGCTCTTTTGCAAAGCGGCCGTTTGTCAAAACTGCTTGAGGACAATGATACAAGGATGATATTTTATATCCATCCAAAGTTTGCAGGATATCTGAAGAACTTTAAGCACACAGCAGATAATATTACACTTGTTCCTTTTGGGGAAGAGCCACTGAATGAAATTATGATGAAGTGCCATATGTTAATTACAGACTATTCAAGTGTATGCTGGGATGTTTATTACCAGAAAAAACCTGTGGTCTTTTACCAGTTCGACTATGAAAAGTATGATTCTGCCCATGGAAGCTATATTGATATGGAAACAG
The DNA here is from genome assembly GCA_002493085.1 of Lachnoclostridium sp. UBA7122. Taxonomy (GTDB): domain Bacteria; phylum Bacillota; class Clostridia; order Lachnospirales; family Lachnospiraceae; genus Butyribacter. Next base: position 4,909 of record DKXQ01000133.1, on the reverse strand, counting down.
AACTTTTTGGCAGGCGTGCTGTGACAGGCAAAGAACTTTTAGATGAAATTGAAAAGTGCATAAATACTGGTTTTGAATTAAACCAGAAAGAAACAGAAGAACATCATCATTATTTTGAATATATTGATGGTAATAACAGTGAGCGTACTTATGTTTACTTGAAGGAAAAGGGATATTAGAATTATGTTAAAGAAACGGATATGTATTTTACTTAGCTTTTTAATGATAATGACATGCCTGTTTCCTGCTGGAAGCAGCAGAACTGTTCTGGCGGCAGGTATGCGCAAGGAAGAGGCACAGGCTGCGACAGGTGCTGCTGTGGACAGCACTTTATTATCACAGGGCAATTTAAGGCTTATATTTACAACAGACATACATGGACAGGTTGTAAATTATGACTACCAGACAGGAAAGAATTTAAACAGAGGTTTAAACAAAGTTTATACTATGATACAGTCTGCAAGGGCAGAGGCAGGAGAAGGCAATTATTGTACATTTGACCTTGGTGACAGTGTAATGGATTTTAACTCTGATTATATCTACAGCCAGGATACAGAATCACTGCAGCCCGTATACAATGCCATGTCAATGATTAATTATGATGCCATTACACTTGGAAACCATGATTTTGACTTTGGGTATGACTATATTGTAAACCAGCTTGAGATGTCAGGGCTTATGGGAAAGTGCGTACTGGCAAATGTCCATTCAAGTATCAATGGTGATATCGTATTCGGAACAGAAAATAAAATTATTGAAAAACAGATAAAATCGGATGCCGGGACAGATATAGCCGTGAAAATCGGGGTAATTGGTGAAACTACCCCATCACTGTCAACAAGAACAGAAGGCTATAAAAACAAACTCGTTACAGAAGATATTCTGGAAAGTACAAAAAAACAGGCAGCAGCACTAAAAGAACAGGGTGCAGATATTATAGTTGTGCTTGCACACTCTGGTTTTGGTACAGAGACACCTTCTGAAAGGTCAGCAGATACTGCATATGCCCTTACAAAAATTGACGGTGTTGATGTTGTTCTGGCAGGGCATGACCATATTGATTTCCCTGTAAAAGATAAGAATGATGTGCACTATACACTTCCAGGTGTTGACAAAGAAACAGGGCTTGTCAATGGCAAGCGGCTTGTCATGGTAAGGGATAGCTGCCGCGGCATTGGCGTAGTAGATTTAAAGCTTAAGCTTGACGGGGATAACAAACCTGTAATTGACAATTCATCATATGAGATACGGAAAGTTACAGAAGAAACAGAAGCAAACCAGGATATTGCCAATACAATGTCTGGATGGGACTCAAAGCTTAAGGAGTATTGCCAGAACCAGGTAGGAAACATTGCAGAAGGAAAGTACTGGGATAACTATGATGCCCTGCTTAAAAATAACGAAGTTATGCAGACAGTACATAATGCGCAGATTGAATATGCGTCAAATTACATAATGAATAATGCTCCTGAATATAAAGACTACCCTATTGTATCAATTACAAGGTATACAAAATATGGTTCTGACAGTGGTGCAGATTTTGCTGATTTGTCAGGAACTGTTGTTGAAGGCAATGCAGATTCATTTGCCAATTACCACAGATATGTATATATCTATAAGATGAAAGGACAGCAGTTAAAAGAATGGATGGAGTGGGGTGCCTCTATCTACCAGACTGCTGGTACATCATCATCCGCCAACTGGAACAATATCTTACTTTCAGACTACATCAAGAATGAAGGCGGGAATTCACTGGTACAGGAAGATTTTATTTCAGAGTGGAACAGGTTTTTCCAGTTTGAGGGTGTAGAGTATAAAATTGATTTATCAGCTGCACCAAAGTATGATTATGACGGCAATAAAATTAATGATTCAAACCGGATAAAGGATGTGACAAGAAATGGTGTGCCTGTCGGTGATGAAGACGATTTTATACTTGTGACGGATAAAATAGTTGCAGGCATACAGTCACAGGCAAATGCAGGTGTTGCATCACAGGTTGTTTCTAAATCACATGTAATACTGCAGGATATTGTACTTGAATATCTTGCTAAAAAAGCGCTTCTTGGAGACCTTGAAGTTACAGTCAGCCACAACTGGGACTTACTGATGCCAGAAAATTATAAATTTATGCTTGTAACAGGCAGCGGCGCAGGGGAAAGGATATTAAGTAATGACTGGTGTGAAGAGCTTTATGGCAATCTTGGTGAAACAAACTATTACAAATGTAAGTATATTGCTGGCAGCAGTGAAGATACTGATGCACCAGCTGTAGTGCTTTCATCAGACAATACATCCGAAACAAATGCTGCTGTCAATATATCAGTAATAGCAAGTGACAGGTCTGGCATTAAAACCATGAAATATGCATATGGCGTATTTAACAGCAAAGATGACAGTGTGTGGGCAAGTGTTGCGACTGATGGCGCAATGGATATACAGAATAACATATTTACAGCATCTAAAAGTGGTGTTTACTCTGTATATGTAGAAGATGGTGCTGGCAATGTATCTATAGAAAAAATTGCCGTTACTAATATCAACCCTGAAATATTAGTAAAGCCAGTAGTCAATAAAATTGACAACAATGATGCTAAAATTACGGGAACAGCAGAACCGAACCTCACTATATATGTAGCTGCCGGCGAATATCTGTACGATGGCAAAGTAGGTGTTGATGGCTCATTTTCTGTTAAAATACCTCCGCAGAAGGCAAAAAAGAAGCTCAGTGTATATGTAGAGGATAAGAGCGGACGCACTAGCAATGCTACAACAGTTACAGTTAAACGTGCAGGTCCTAACTGCCCTACCATAACAAAGTTAAAGAACAATGATATACTGATAGAAGGCGCTGCCAATGATTCCAATGTTAAGATTTTTGCAGTTATTGGCGAAACAGTATATGTTTCAAAAAGCCTTGGGCCAACATATTATACAAAATGTAAGAAGTATGATGAAAACCTTACAATTAAGATGACTGATATAATACTTAAGGACAATGGCACTTATTCAGTTACCATCCCTAACCAGTATGCAGGAACAGAGGTCAAAGTATTTTCGGTGGATAAGCTTGGACGTGTCAGCCATGCAAGGAAAAGGGCAGTGACAAAAGAAGCACCAAACAGGGTAACTCTGTACGAGACTTTTGATGTGGAAAGATATGTCTATGGACACGTACCAGATGGCAACAACTGTACTGCTGTATTAAAAATTGGCAGTAAATTATATAAAGCTAAAACTGATGAAGAAGGTTATTTTACTGCTTCTGTCGGTGTAATGTCTGCTGGCAGCACCATGACAGTATATGCATACAAGGGCTCTGGCAAAGGATATCCTGTTGAACATGCAGTAAAAGCTGCAAAAGATGTGTATCCAGAACGCCGTGAAATAGGCATACATATTGATGCAGTAACAGACAAGGATAAAAAGATTTCAGGAAAGTGGACAGAGACAGATTCAAAGATTTATATATGTGCAGGAAACAGGGAGTATATTGCAAATACAGATGAAAATGGCAGATACAGTGTAAACATCCCTGCACGTCTTGGCATAGGTTCTCCGGTATATGTATTTTCAAGAAGTACAAAAGGCAAAATGACAGGCATGCGCAGGTTTGTTGTTGTAAAAGGTGCTCCTATAGCTCCTGTACTGGTTGGAAACTTTAAGACAACTACAAGGTATATAGAGGCTTATACAAAGGAAAATTGTACACTTGTACTTAAAGTAGGCCCTAAGAAATATGTAAAGAACAGTGGTGCATATAATAAGGGCACAAACAGATATTACTATACATTTAATATAGCAGCACCAAGGGCAGGAGCAACTGTGCGGGCTTATGCACAAAATGATGCAGGAAGTACAAGAAGTAAAGTAAAAACTGTCCAGCAGGTAAAAGTTAGAAAAAGTAAAGCCAGCAAGAAAAATAAAAATAAAAAGAAAAGATAGGAAGTAAGTTTAGTAATGTAAAATGGTGTATAATATCCCACAGAAGCAGAGATTATACACCATTTTTAATTTATAACAGGAGGTCTGGCATGATTACCAGTGAAGCAAACCAGCAGATTAAAGAAATAATAAAGCTGCAGAAACAGCCAAAATACAGACACAGGACATTCCAGTTTGTAATAGAAGGCTTAAAGATGCTTTCAGAGGCCGCAGAAAGCAAATGCCTGAAAAAGCTATATATATCTGGTTCTGTAATGGAAAAGGCACAGGATATGCCAAAATGGCTTTTGGAAAAGTATCCATATGAAATTGTTTCTGACAGGGTGTTCCAAAAGATATCAGATACAGTGACAACACAAGGCATACTTGGCATTGCAGAACTTCCAGAATATAATATTGAAACTATATTAGAAGACAACAAGCATATGTGGCTTCTGCTTGACAGGATGCGTGACCCTGGAAACCTTGGGACAGTCCTGCGTACCGCTGAAGGTGCAGGGATGTCTGCTGTAATTATGGGCAAAGGGACAGTGGATTTATTTAATCCGAAGACAATACGCTCGACAATGGGGGCAGTATTCAGGATGCCGTTTGTGTATGCAGATGACCTTGTGGACATTATAAAAAGAATAAAAAATAATGGCTATAATGTATATGGTATGGCAATGAGGGGAAGCGTAATCTATGATGAGCCAGATTATACTAAGGGTGCAGGAATTGTTATAGGCAGTGAAGCAGATGGTTTGTCAGAAAACATCCAGGAATATATTTCAGGGGCTGTACGTATACCTATGGAAGGCAGGACTGAATCACTAAATGCAGCAACAGCAGCAGCAGTTGTAATGTATGAGGCGGCAAGGCAGAGGCGCAGGAAGCTTTAGGGTATATGGCTCTGGCGGTTTCAAAATTTTTCCACCCGGCAGCCGCTTGCGCTTAAATAAAGCACGCAGTGGTGCATCAAATC
>DKXQ01000131.1 GCA_002493085.1 Lachnoclostridium sp. UBA7122 | reverse complement strand
AACCGTAAGTTCTATGTTTACAGAATGGTACAGATTAAACCTTGAATAATATGGTTTTTTTATATATAATAAGGACAGGACATTACAAAACAGAAAGGAAAAATGAAAGCACGATGCAGGGAAAAGTTAAAGGCACTGTTAAGGACAGCATTTTCTGTAACCTGTTTAAAACCAGGAAATACCTGTTGCAGCTTTACCAGGCACTGCACCCGGAAGACGGCAGCATGACAGAAGATGGTCTTGAAAATATCACAATAAACCATGTATTTACAAATGGCATTTATAATGACCTATGTTTTATGGCTGGCAGCAAATTGATTTTAATGCTGGAAGCACAGTCTACATGGAGCATGAATGTAATTATAAGGATGTTCATATACCTGGCACAGACATACCATGAATATTTTAAAGGGAATGGCACAGACCTTTACAGAAGTAAAAAGGCTTTATTACCAAAGCCTGAACTTTATGTGGTTTATACAGGAAACAGGAAAAAACGGCAGAAATATATATCACTTTCAAAGGAATTTTTTGATGGGGAGAGTGCAGGCATTGAATTAAAAGCCAGAGTAATTTATGCTGGCAAAGGCAATGATATAATAAACCAGTATGTAAAATTTACAAAAGTATACAATGAACAAGTAAAAAAACATGGGAAGAATAAAAAAGCAGTCCTTGAAACAATACGTATTTGCAAGGACAAAAATTTGCTGAAAGAATATCTTGAAAGCAAAGAAAAGGAGGTTGTGGACATTATGATGGCATTATTTGACCAGGAAGAAGTATTTGATACCTATGTTAAAAGTGAAAGAAAGGAAGCAGCAAGGGAAGCAAAAAAAGAAACTGCTATAAAATTATTAAAGATGGGGAAATGCTCTATTGATGAAATCAGAGAGCTTTTTCCACAGTTAGATGAAGAAGATATTATAGAAATAGAACAGGAATTTATGCAACAGGTGTAAAGATATATAAACAAAATAATAACAGCCAGGTGCGTGGATAATAATTAAACTTATTATTCCATGCACTTTTTTTATTTAAAAACCTCTGGAGAAAAAATTCAGGGGTTTTAGTATTTTAGAGCCAGTTTCAAATAAACTTTCTGGTATATGGGACTGCCAGATGTTGTGTTGTAAATATATAAAAGTAAAATACCATTGGAAATTATTATATCAGACCTGTCATGTTATGACAGGCATAATCGGAGGAAGTTATGGGACAAAAAAAGATTATAGGGTACATGAGGGTATCAACAAAAGAGCAGAAAGAGGACAGGCAGAAAACAGCACTGATGGAAATGGGAGTGCCGGAGAAACATAAAGAAAAAATTAAAAATCTTACAACTATTAAATATTTGAAGGGAGAAAAAGAATGAAAAAAAAATCATTTAAACAAAAGATTGCAGTTATTATGATAATAGTGATTGCTATTAGCATTATTTTACCACAAGAAGCTATAAAAATAGTACAAGCAAGTGATGATGATAGTATTTGGAAAGACTTTTTTATTCAAATGGGAACATATAATGGTAAAAAAATAAATTGGCGATGTGTAGGGAACGATGAAAATGGAAGATTAATGGTTTGTGATACTATTCTTTGTTATAAAAGTTACGATGCAGCGTTTTTGGGCTATTCAAATTCTTATAGAAAAAATTATGGTTCAAATTGCTGGAATGGGTCATGCATCAAGAAATGGTTAAATTCATCGGGTGAAATAAACTGGAAAAGTACGAGTGCAATACCAACTATTGATAATATAAGAGGTAACAATAATTATGAAAATGAACAAGGATTTTGAAATTGTTTTACCACAGATGAATTAAAGAATGTAAAAGAAGTAACACAATCTACATTTTTAAACAATTTGGATTATTACTTAGCAAATGGTGGTAGTAGTAAATTTGATTTTGATGCAAATAATAAATCATTTGATACTTTGTTTTCAACTTTAGCGAATTCAAATAATAGATGGTATCAGAACACAACTGAAAAATTTTTTTTATTAGGACCAGAACAACAGAGGTTAACCAGAAATTATATGGATTTATGCAGTCTAAGGAACTTGCATCTTCTATTTCAAAAGGTCTGAATGTATTTGGCAATGTTTTTGAATTTGCTTCAATTACAAAAGATACACTTAATAAGTTTTACGAAATGGAAGCATTAGCAAATGCAGATGAAATGTATTGTGAAATGTTGTCTTACCTGGAAGCAAATTGTAAAAATGATGTTGTACAAAAAGCAGTAGGTAATTTGCGCTATACTATTTCAAATAGTGTAGAAGAAACTATGAAATATTTGAGGGATACAATTATAGAAGCAGGAGTTGGGGAGTTAGTTGATATTGCTGTTGACAAGGCATGTGATGCTTTTCCGGTTTCCAAAATTATAAAATCAAGTTATGATTTTGGCGTTTCATTTTCAAATACTTTTTTACATACAGGTGATGTTCAGAGGCTTAAAGATTGTATGCGTTCAGAAGTATATATAGGAAACTGCCTGAGTAGCTGGGTTTTGGAAAACCAGAAGAAATATAATGCATCTATTGGAACTTCCAAGCAGAATGAAGCAGCAAAAGAATTATATTATAGTATGTATATGTTGTGGCAGACACGTATAGAAGGTGAAAAGACTTTGCAGAGTATGATGGAAAAGTCATTTTCAGACTGGAGTGAATGTTATAATGTGTCAGGGCATGTTTCAAATGCACTAGAGTCTTTTAAGGACTCAGTTTTTACACAAGACAGGAATGAGGCGCTGCTTGGTATTACAGTAGCATGTCCTGTTGATGTTGTTTGTATGACAGTGATGGAAACGTTATAGTAACAGCAACAGATGGTGAAGAAATTTACGGTTATAAAAATGGTGTATACTATTATGTATATTACCAGCCTCTTGATGATGATTATGTTAAATATATTTATTTTCCTGAAAATAAAGGATATTCATTAAAATGTATTGGAGAAAATTTGGGACTTGTTGATTGTACTGTTTCAAGTATCACAGATGAAGGAAATATGAAACAGATATTTTTTAAAAATATTGAGGTGGATAAAGGAACAGAAGCTTCTATTAATTCTGTTTCTTTAAATTCTAAAAGTGTTAATGTGCTTAGTCCAGATACAGGCAAAACAAAAGAACATTTATTTGAAACTTCTAGTGGTTATGTTGCTGTGGAAAATTTACTATTGTCTGATATATATGCAGAATTGGAAAAAGGTACAAAAAAACTCATTACAGCAACTATTACTCCTGTAAATGCAACTAATAGGAAATTAGTGTGGGTTTCAGATAATGAAAAGATTGCAAAAGTAAATAGTGATGGTGTTATATCTGCAATTTCAGAAGGTACAGCAATAATAAAAGCATCTGTTGATGGAAAGCAAGTAAGTTGTAAAATTATTGTAACAAATAGGAATGGTAGGCAAAGATAACAGTTCTAAATGGTTCATTGGAACTTATAAAAGATAAGGAGTATACAGTTTCGTATTTATATAACATAAATGTTGGAACTGCATATGTAACTGTTTATGGTGAAGGAGATTATTACGGAAGTGTTACTAAAAGTTTTAAGATAATTCCAAAGGGAACACCAGTTAAAGGCAAGGTAAAACCAAAGCATAAAGGATTTACTGTAAAATGGAAAAAACAGCCTTATTCCATTACTGGATACCAGGTACAATATTCTACTAATAAAAAGTTTAAGGGTAAAACAACTGTAATAAAAACTATTAAGAAAAAATCCATTATAAAGCTTACAACTGGTAAATTAAAAGCAAAGAAAAAGTATTATGTAAGGGTCAGGACTTATAAAACTGTTACTGGAAAGAAATATTATTCCAGATGGTCTAAATTTAAAGTTGTAAAAACAAAGAAATAAAATTTCTATACCAAACAATATATAAAATGATTTATCTGTAGATTGTACCTGTACCAATATCTCTTAAATGCAGGTACAATCCAGATATTTTATACTGCACGTCAATGAAATTTACAGATAAACTTGCATAACTAAGACGTTTTGAGGTATACTTAAAAAAACTCTTGGAGGTGCTGCGCTATGAAAAAAGAATCCAATCAGGAACATAATCTTTTGGAAATAAAAATACCTGAAAATGCGGCTGGTATTTTTCAGCAGGTGATAGAATTTTTACAATTATTTTTGCCAGTAACTTTAGCAAAAAGATTTATAGCAATCATTCTCCTTGCTATTGGTATGCCTGTTAAGGATGCTGTAAAACTGACGGGATTATGTGAAAAAAGTATGTGGACTTTGAAAAAACAACTGAGGGAACAGCCTGTATCTGACTTAATGGTAATAAAATCTGGCAGCGGACGGCAGGGAAAGTGTGCAGGAATCGAACAACAAATCCTCACCGAATTGGAATCAGGCAATTACCGCACACGTCAGGAGATAGTGGATATGATTGAAGATAAATTCCATGTTAAAGTTTCACGCTCCTGCGTTGAACGCTTTCTAAAAAAAACGGCTTCAAATGGCTGAAGTGTGGCTCCCTCCCTGCCAAGGCAGACACTAAAAAACAGAAAAATTTCTTTGATGCCGTCCTGGAACCGCTGATGAAAAAGGCTGAGAGTGGTGAAATATCGCTGCTGTTCATGGATGCATCCCATTTTGTGATGGGGGTGTGATTTCCTTGGGCATATTTATGGCAGGGTGCGGCGTTATGTCAGGACATTTTCTGGGCGCATGCGCTACAATGTCCTTGGTGCACTGGATTATGTTTCTAAAAAAATGCTTGTTGTCGCAAATGACAGCTACATAACCGCTACGGAAGTCTGCGACATGCTGCGGAAGGTTGCAACTGAGTATAGTGGGAAAAAAATCCATCTGGTGCTTGATAATGCAAGGTATCAAAAATGCAGCATTGTGCAGGAGCTTGCCAACCAGCTGGATATCCAGCTTGAATACATACCGCCATACAGTCCAAACCTTAATTTGATAGAACGGGTCTGGAAGTTTGTCAAAGGGGAAATTTCGTCTAAATACTATTACGACTTTGACTCATTCAAACAAAAAATAGATTCCATTATAAGCAGCACAGATGGAAAAAACAAACAAAAAATAAACCAATTAATCGGAAAAGGTGTACATCTTTTCCACAATCTTGTTCCCGTCGGAGAAAACACTTTTGCTTTTTTAAGTGACGATAAAAATGCGGCATAAGTTGCTGTAAATGTTTTCGGTGTTCAGTATAATTAATATAGAACTTTTAACTGTCCAGTTCACAAGCAATCCCTAAAAAGCAGACATTTTCTTAGCAAGATTTTTTTCATGGAAAGTTAAAAGATATGAGTATTTAGTATCCTTTAATAACCAGTCCAGTTTACTTTCCTTAATATTCAGGTCACATTTTTGGGACAATTCAAAAGTGCAAAATGGAAATGAACCACATTCTTCAAAATAACATTCCCTCAACTTCTTCCCATGTGAATACTTATATGGCTTTTCTGTAGTTATATAAGCAAGAAATTTTTCAAAAAATTCTTCCCATGACAAACAATATTTATTAGCATAAGCAGACAAATTATTAAACACATGTGTAACCTTCTGATTATTTATAAATAAGTTACTACGTAACAATAATTCTTCAAAACACTCATAAGAATCTAAGACTGTTATATTGTAATCTCTCAACTTGTTCACAAATTTTTCAATTTCACATCCAAACGCTGCCCTGTCAAATATAACAAGTATATTTTTGTCTTTTATTGACATTCTTTCAATTTTATCAACAATTGCACTTTTTCCACCATCAGAATGTTCCACAGAAACTGCATTTAAAAGTTTATCAAAAAATTCAAACCCTCCTGAAGAATCTTCTGTAATACAAATATCCAATTTAGAAGACTGGTTAAATGCATTTAAATTATAAAATGGTTCTAACCAATGATTAATGCCATCATTGCATAAACGGTATATTGAGTCCATGCTATAAGATATGTGCGGCATATATCCAGATTCTTCACTATTTTGTTCTATTTTTAAACTTTCCCTGTTAAAAATTAATAAATATAAATTATTTTTAACAACATACTCATAACAACATTTTGCAAATTCAGCACTGTCAATCACATTAGAATCATCAAAAATAATTATAACATTCTTTGAAGCAGTCATCAAAGCTCTCCAGCCAAGGTCATCGGCAACCAGTACATCTAAAGAAATATTTTTAACAATATCAGGAGATGTATCCCTCACAAGTTCCAATAAAGAGGTTTTGCCAGTACCACTGTCTCCTTTAATAACATTTATCCTTCTTTCAAAATAAAATTTACACACGTACTGGTTAGAAATTATCTCGAATTCTATAGTATTCATCAACAAACCCTCCAAATGTACATATCTTCTTTTCCGATTCAGCCATCACTGCTTCAAAACCTGATTCTGGAAATTGCATAATATGGTGTAATGTAATATGGACATCTTTTTTACTGGCAATTTCTAAAATATCTGTGACACAATTGTCCCCACATTTCGTTGCATAAATATAAGGTTTTTCAAGCACGGCCATTAAAATAACCGCTTTACACCCTGTTGACAGCTTTGTAGGTGACATGCCACCAAATACAGGTGACTCAATATATTCATCTTTTACAGCTACAGATAAATCTATATTTTTAATAATTCTTTTAACGTCATCCCGGTTAAACCAGTCTTTAGATTTATTCCGGTTAAAATAAGGGTCTATTGTCCTTATACATTCCCTTTCTATCTGGCCTACATGGATATACAGCATGAAACCACCTTCTTTTCTTCAAGATTTTATTTAGATTATAACAAACAGCTCCGTCTGTGTAAAGATTAGACTATTAAAATTGCCAGAGCCATATAATTTAAACTTGACAATTAAATATTACTGATGTAATATATAACAATAAGCAAATCTTACATAAGTAAGATTTAAAATAGACTGACAGACAAGAAATGGGGGTTTTTATAATGAAAGGCAGAATAAGTAAAAGAAACAGGAAAACTATACTTGTAGTTATATTGATAATGGCTTTATTAACATTTGCTTTGCTTGCAATATGCAAATTGCTACAGGATAAATCACTGGTACCAGATTTTATAACAGATGCTGCAAAGGCAGATAAACCAGAAGACTTGTTACAAATTTATATGTCATATGCTGGAGCAGGCCATTTTGACAAGATGTATGAAATGCTGGCAGATGAAAGCAAGGAGCATATTTCTTATGATGACTTTCTTAAGCGCAATAAAAATATATATAATGGCATAGAAGCAGATAATATCAGCATACAAATTGCTAATGTCAGGAAAAACAACAGCTATAGTGCTGTTATTTCTTATAAAACAGTAATGGATAGTATTGCAGGCAAGATAGCTTTCCAGAATACGGCTGTTTTTACAAAAAATGGACAAAGTGGAGGATATAAGCTTGTCTGGAAGGATAATTTAATTTTTCCAGATTTAGAGCCAGATTATAAAGTGAAGGTAACTAAGCAGGAAGCAAAGCGGGGAGTGGTTGTTGACAGAAATGGCAAAGAACTTGCCGGCTGGACAACTGCGTCTTCTGTTGGGATTATTCCAGGTAAACTGGAAGAAGGAAATAAAAGCATCCAGAAGTTTGCAAAACTTCTGGGAATGTCAAAGAAGGCTGTGATAAAAAAATTGTCACAAAAGTGGGTGAAGAATGATTCATTTGTACCTGTCAAGACAATTCCTGAATTATCTTTACCTGGACTGGTACTGGAATCCGGAAGTGTAAGTATGAAAGCTGGGCTAAAGGAAAAACTGCTTAAAATTCCAGGTGTTATGATTACAGATGTAAAAGTCAGGAATTATCCTTTAGGAAAGGCAGCATCACATCTGACTGGATATGTACAGGGTGTAACTGCTGAAGATTTACAAAACCACCCTGGTGAGGGATACAGTGCCAGCAGCATTATTGGAAGGTCAGGAATAGAAGCACTTTATGAAAGTGAACTTAAAGGGCAGGATGGTTATAAAATATCTATTATGGACAGTGCTGGCAAGGTGGTAACTGTACTTGCTGAAACTGTTAAGATAGATGGACAGACGGTAAAATTAACAATAGACGCAGAGTTACAAAAGGCATTATACAAAAGTTTCCAGGATGATAAAAGCTGCTCAGTTGCAATAAATCCATGTACAGGCGAAGTATTGGCATTAACCAGTACGCCATCTTTTGACAGTAATGATTTTATATATGGAATGTCAGAAAAGTTGTGGACATCACTAAATAAAGATAAGAAAAAACCGCTTTATAACAGATTCCGGCAAAAACTCTGTCCTGGTTCTGCATTTAAACCAGTTATTGCAGCAGCAGGGCTGGAAACGGGAGTGTTAAATCCAGAAGAAGACTTTGGAAATGAAGGGCTTAGCTGGCAAAAAGATAAGAGCTGGGGAGGGTATTATATCACAACTTTACATGAAACTAATCCTGCTAATTTGAAAAATGCTTTAATTAATTCTGACAATATCTATTTTGCTAAACTGGCACTGCGCATAGGCAGTAAAAATCTGGAAAAAAGCCTTCTACAGTTTGGATTTTGTAAAAAACTGCCATTTGAAATTTCTGTTTCAGAGTCACAGTTTTCCAATAATGGCAGCATAGAAACAGAGATACAGCTTGCTGACAGTGGATATGGACAGGGACAGGTTCTGGTTAATCCAGTACATTTAGCTTTGCTGTATACAGGTTTTTTTAATGATGGGAATATTTTAAAGCCATCTCTGCTCTATAATGAAGAAAAAAAGCCGGAAACCTGGATTAAACAGGCGTTTTCAAAGGAAAATGCGGATATTATAAGAGATGCTCTTGAAGGCACGGTCAGTTCAGAACATGGGACAGGACATGCGGCATATATGGAAGATATTTTACTGGCTGGAAAAACCGGAACAGCAGAGATAAAAGCTTCAAAAGAAGATGTTAAAGGAACTGAACTAGGATGGTTTTGCGTGTTTACTGCTAATAAAAATAGTAATAAGCCAATTCTTATTTTAAGCATGGCAGAAGATGTAAAAGGACGTGGCGGCAGTGGGTATGTTGTAAAAAAAGACAGAAATGTACTGGAGGAATATTTTAAAAATGCAGATTAACAATGAAGCCTCTGCACTATGGAAAGTTCATTATAAAATATCAAGAATATCAATACTGGCAGTTATATTCTGCTGCCTTATGGCTGTTTTAGTTGTACGCCAGTTTAATCTTCAGATTATACAAGAAGAGTATGGTACAGGCACGGACAGGACAGATATAAAAGTAATAGCACAGAATGCTGCAAGAGGGAATATATATGACTGCAATGGAAAAATTTTAGCCACAAACCGCTATTCTTACAATATTACAATAGCGGACACTGGCAGTTATAAAACAGACAGGGAAAAGCATCTGGCGCTCAATAGCATTATTTATAAATTGCTGGCAGAAGGAGCAAAATACAATATAAAATTTAACAGTGGAATTGAAATTATAACAGAAGAAGATGGCAGATACCAGTATACTACAGATGGAACAGCGCTGCTTCGGTTTAAGGCTGACATTTTCGGGCAAGCAGATCCTGGTAAGCTGGTTAAAGAGCAGAAAGAAGCAGATGCACAAGATTGTATTAAATATTTGTCAGGTAATTCCAGATACTGCCTGTATGGACAGGGCAAAGAAAAATATACAAAAGAGGAATTATACAAGTATGGACTGCCAGAGAAATATACGAAAGAACAGGTTTTAAATATTGTAGGAATCCGCTATATGCTTTCTTTAAACAGAAAACGCAGTTATATACCTGTAACTATTGCAGCAGATGTTCCTTATAAAATGATGGTTTATGTAAAAGAAAACAGTGATATTTTGCAGGGCACAGACATAGAGAAAGAGCTGGTGCGGATATATAAAGGTGGTGAAGCATTTGCACATATTCTTGGGTACACTGGAAAAGTTCCAGCAGAAGAGTCAGAGGAAGCTAAAAAGGATGGCATGTATTATGTACAGGAAACAGATACCGGCAGGACTGGAATTGAATATTATATGAATGATGTACTAAGTGGAAAAAACGGCCGGAGGAAGATTACAGTAAATAGCGGAGGCAAAGTTGTAAATGATAATATAGTAGAAGAACCAAAGACTGGAAGGGATGTTTATCTAAGTATTGATAAAAGCCTGCAAAATGCAGTATATAATATACTGGAAAAGAAACTGGCAGATATTTTAATAGAAAACCTGGTAAATGTAAAAAAGTTTGACAAGACAAAATTAAATGATGCAAGTGATATCCGTATCCCAATATATGATGTATACCAGGCACTCGTAAATAATAATATTATCAGTTTAACCAGCATTAAATCTGAAAATGCATCTAAGCTTGAACATGGCATTTTTAAAAAAATAAAATATAAAAGAAAACAAGTTGTAAAAAGACTTAAAAATATTTTTACAGGCAAGAGTATTTTATACAGGGATTTACCAGAAGAAATACAGCAATATATAAGTTATATTATTAATGAAACCGGATTTTATAATGAAGCAAAAGCTGATAAAGAAAATTCTGTATATAAAAAGTGGACAGAAGGGACTATCTGTACAAAAGATTTTATTTTAAATGGTCTTAGGCGGGGATGGTTTGATACAGAAAAAGTACATACAGATAAGCAATATCTGACAGGAGCAGAGATGGCAGACGCACTGTACAAAGCTATGGCTGTGGGTCTGGATGGTGACTTGGAATTTGAAAAAAAACTGTTTTATTATCTGCTGCTTGATAACAGTATATCAGAAAAGGACGTTTGCCTGTTATTATATGAACAGGATATTCTTTCTAAAAGAGATAAAGATTATAAAAAATTAGTTAATGGGAACTTAGACCCATATAGATTTATAAAGAAAAAAATATCGCAATCAGAGATAGCACCTGCACAGCTCGCACTGGACCCGTGTTCTGCCTCTGCAGCAATAGTAGAGCCTGACAGTGGCAAACTGCTTGCCTGTGTTACATATCCGGGGTATGATAACAACCGCCTGGCTAATAAAATGGATAGCGGATATTATTTTAAGCTTTATAATGATTTGTCACTTCCATTTTACAACCGTGCAACACAACAGCTTACTGCACCAGGTTCAGCACTAAAACCAGTAACTATTGCAGCAGGGTTAAATGAAGGTGTTATACAGGCTGGCACTTCCATATTTTGTGATGGTGTATTTGACAAAGTAACTCCATTTTTAAGGTGCTGGAACCATTCCGGGCATGGCAAGCTTCCAGATGCGGCAGCAGGGCTTGCGGCATCTTGTAACGATTACCTTTGTGAGATATCATACAGGCTTGGCTCAGGCAACAGTGGCACTTTTGTGGATAAACGTGCATTAAGCTGTCTGCAAAAGTATGCAGGACTGTTTGGACTGAACCAGAAATCAGGAATTGAAATTGCAGAAAGCCCGCCACATGTAACAGATAAATATTCAATACCATCTGCAATCGGACAGGGAACTCATAACTATACGACAGTACAGCTTGCAAGATATGTTAATACACTTGCTACAGATGGAAAAATTTTTTCACTGTCACTTATAAAAGGAATATCTGATAAAAGTGGTAAGATTAAAGAGAAAAAGCCAGTTATAAAAAGCCAGGCAAAACTTAATGACTATATCTGGAATACTATTAGAAACGGTATGAAACAATTTGCCAGGCAGAATACGTATTTAAAAGAAATGAAAATAAACATAGCAGGAAAAACAGGTACAGCCCAGGAATCAAAAACAAGACCAGAACATTCCCTGTTTATTGGATATACGCCAGTAAAAAATCCAAAGATTTCAATAGCAGTCAGAATAGCTAATGGATATGGTTCATCAAATGCTGTTATGGCTGCAAAAGATATACTGGATTACTCTTTGCGCAGCGTTCAGTAAAAAACAAAATCAAGTAAGCCCACCGCTTATATTTCTGCAGCACAGAAGTGGCGGGCTTACTTGATGAGGTTAAATTTTTAATGTGAAATATCAATATATTTCATATTTTTATCTGAGTCTGACCCATCGTCTATCCTTAAAAGCATCTTATCTGCCATGTCTTCATCTGCCAGATATGCAAAATTAAATGTTTTTTCTTCTCCCGCTTTTAAATACTGTATCCAGAATGATTTCCCGCCTGCTGTTTCTTTAAAATAACATGGCATATGGTCAATAAATGCATCTTCAATTATTGCAGGCCTGTTTGAATTATTATAAATATCAGTTAAGTAATATTCCCCATTCTTCTGGCTGGCAAATACAACATCAGGCAGACAGAAAATTTCTTTTTCTTTACCATTATTTTTAACACTCATTGTTATATGCACAAATCTAGGCGTAATAACTTCCCGGTTTACAACTTTCTTTTCTGGCTCATCCTTGCCATTGCCAGCTTTAAGGTTTTCACGTTTATATGGTTTTAACTTTCCATTTTCATCCCATAATACGCTATAATCACTGGTTTTAAAAGAAGACATATCCAGGTCTTTGACTGAATTCATAATTTTTACATTATCTACTTTTATAGAAAACTGGTTATGTTCCAGCTTTTTCCCGGTGTTCAGGACAGGAACAGTTATCTTTTTATCTTCTTTAATAGTACTTTGTATATTTGCACTTATTGGATTTTTCATATATGTGCTTAAAAGGGTATAACCTGAAGCTTTATCTTTTGCTGATTCTGTTACAGATACACTTTCTGCCAGTTTTATAAGGCTGGCTTTTTTTAACTTATTCATACTGTTGAACTGGAGTATATATCCATATTCATCGTAGAATACAAGAAGGTGTTTCCCATAACATGTATCATACTTTCCGCTATACTCTGTGCCAACGGTTTCATTAGTTTTAAAGTAAACTGCTTTATGTCCATTTATTTCCAGATTGTTGACAACTTCATTGTCATATGTGGAATAAATAGTATCTTTATTGCCGTCTACCTTGATTACCTGATACCAGAAATCTTTACCTGCATCAAATCCGTCTTTGTGGTTGAAGATATACATTCCGGTGTCTTCTTTATCCAGCTTATATGCAGAGCCAAAATCTGTGGAAATCTTAATATATTTTTCTGGCGCTTTTGTAGCAGACTGCATATTTTCTTTATGTATGTCCACTTTCATCTGGTAGTCCTCCACAGATACCTGGCTGTGGAAGTATTCTGAAATTTTAACTGTTGCAAATACACTGCCTGGCACAAGCAGCATTGCTCCAAGACATGCTGCTGCAATCTGGCAGCGTTTCCATCCTTTTCTCATATTATTATCCTCTCTTTCTATTTTTATCTGCCTGAGAACATTTTCTGTCAGAAGTTCTTTTTCGTATTTATCCAGCTTTTCATCAAAGTGGTATACTTCATCCTTCCCAGGCTGTATAAAAAATTCTGTGCTGGTATTTTCACTTTTATTTACATTAATTCTCTTTTTCATGCAGAATACCCCTTTTCTCCAATGATTTTTTTAATTTCTGCCTGCCGCGCCTGAGCCTGTTTTCAACATAATCTTCTGTCAGCCCCATCCGTTCTGCCACTTCCCTTACTTTATAGAAATAAAAATAACGCAGCAGAAATATTGTATGGTCTGGTTCTTCCATTTCAGCAACAACTTCATGTAACAGTTTTTCATTATGTTTACGTGCAAAGATATCTTCGACATCAGCATTTTCCGCTACCAGCACCTGTTCGATTCCTTCTGTGCCATCTATGCTTACATTGCTCACATGCCGGCTGTTCCTGCGCAGTATTTCAAGAGACTTTTTCCGTGCGATTCCATACAGGCAGCCTTCTAATGTGGTATGGATTTTTTTACCAGACTGTATAAATTGCCACAGGCTTGTAAAACTTTCCATCATAGCATCATCAACATAGTCCCTGTAACCATCCCTTAAAATATTGCAGCAGATTGCTTTTACACCACCTCCATATCTGTCAATACACTCAGCAATCCCGCGGTCTGGTTCTGTGCGTACCAGCTTAGCCAGTCTTTTATCTGTCTGTTCCATATCTGTATTTCCTTTCAAAAGCAGAATATTGTCTGCTTTATTAATAAGCGCTTATATTATATAGTTGCACAAAAAGACAGTTTTCCGTCAAAAAAAATAAAAAAGTATAAAGCATGGTTAATTGACAAAAAAAATACGCAAATATATAATGTAATTACTAAATATGTAAGCCGAAGGAGAAAAGCTAATGAAGAATTTACCTCAGATTTCAGAAGCAGAATACGAAGTCATGAAGATTGTGTGGAAAAATGCACCAATTAATACAAATGAAATCACTGGTATACTGACACAAACTACTGAATGGAGTCCTAAAACTGTACAGACGCTGATAAAACGCCTTGTAAATAAGGGGGCGCTGTCTTATGAAAAAAACAGCCGTGTTTTTGTCTATACCCCTCTTGTAAAGGAGGAAGAATATCTTGAACACCAGAGCAGCTCTTTTTTAAAACGCTATTTTGATGGCAATATTGCTACTATGTTAAACAGCTACTTAAAACACGACGTTTTATCTAATAATGAAATTGCAGAATTACGGAATATATTAAACGAAGCTTCAGACAGAAAGGAAGATTAATATGTCTATACAATTTTTAGTTTCCAGTGTTGTTGTTGCTTTGCTGGCTTTCTGCATAATTTTAATAAAAAAGCTGCTGGCCAGACATATTTCACCAGGCATGCAGTACTATATATGGCTTCCAGTCCTGTCTGCTTTCTGGATGCCATTTCTTCCACTCCAGAATATAAGCAGCATAACAGGACAAATAAAGCCATGGTTACTTTCTTTACTGCCATGCAATAAAAATACATTACTAACTGCACTTTCTGGCAAAACTTCTGCACTACATTCTGGTACGGCAAGTATTATGGACGATTTTTATATTTCTGTAGAAAGAAGCACATCATTTATATCCACAATGCTTACAGCTATCTGGATTACAGGCATGATTTGTGCTGCTGCCATAACACTGTACACAGGTTTGAAAATCATGAAATTGTACTATTCTTCAATGCCAGTACAAAATAAACAGGTAAAACAGGTTTTTTTAGATTGCAGGCATATTACGGGAATTAAAACAAAAACCAGTTTCAGGAGCAGTGCATTTTTACAATCCCCTGTGTCATTTGGGATAATAAGGCCTTGTGTTATTGTTCCCATCAGACTTGTATCAGAACACAATACAGATGAGATACGCTATATATTGTTACATGAACTGCACCACTGCAAATGCAAAGATTCCATTGTGAACTATATTATATGCCTTACAGGGATTATTTACTGGTTTCATCCCATTATATGGTATATAAAGAAAGAAATCTGCACAGACCGGGAAATTGCCTGTGATACAGCAGTGCTTAACAAGTTAAATCCAGCAGAATATTTGGATTATGGCAATACATTAATCACATTTGCGGAAAAGATGTCAGTTTCTTCTTATTTTGCCTCCAGTATAGGCGGGACAAAGAAACAGATAACAAGAAGAATTATAAATATAGCCTCTTACCAATGTATGACACTTCGGAAAAAAATTAAAAATGTCATTGTATTTACTCTGGCATGTGTCCTGGCAACAGGATGTATTCCATATATGTCTGTCAATGCTTTCTCTGGCAGTGGTTACAAATTTGAAAAAAATAATACCATATATACAGATTATAGTACATTTTTTAAAGATTATAAAGCAAGCTTTGTCTTGTATGGCTTAGAACAGGATTCCTGGCAGATATATAACCGTAAAGGCTGTACAGAACGCATTGCACCAAATTCCACTTATAAGATTTACAGTGCATTATGTGCCCTTGAAAATGGGATTATCACACCAGCAGACAACACTATTGCATGGGATGGCACACAACACTCTGTTAATGCGTGGAACAAAGACCATTCGCTAAAAACTGCCATGCAGAATTCTGTCAACTGGTACTTTAAACTGCTGGATAAAAAGAGTGGTTTTACCCATATGCAGCAATTTTTCCATAAGATACATTATGGCAATGAAGACTTGTCAGGCGGGCTGGATGGATACTGGCTGGAATCTTCATTAAAGATTTCACCTGTTGAACAGGTAAATCTGTTAAAGTATATGTATACCAATGAAGCTGGCTTTAACGAAGAAAATGTACAGGCTGTAAAATCTTCAATGTTTATTTCATCTTCTGGCGATGTATCATTTTATGGAAAAACAGGAACTGGAAATATAAATGGCAAGAATACAAATGGCTGGTTTATAGGTTTTGCAGAAACACCAGACAATACATTTTTCTTTGCCACAAATATACAGTCAGATAACAATGCTGATGGAAAAACTGCTGCCCGTATTACACTGGATATATTAAATAATATAAATTGGCGGTTTTAGAATATATGGCTCTGGCGGTTTCAAAATTTTTCCACCCGGCAGCCGCTTGCGCTTAAATAAAGCACGCAGTGGTGCATCAAATC
>DKXQ01000260.1:16818-27471 GCA_002493085.1 Lachnoclostridium sp. UBA7122 | reverse complement strand
TCCCCAGATAAAGTTACACTATCTGTCCATAAAAAGAAGTAGTTATCCAGCCGCCCATCAAATACAAAAAATTATGTGGTTTTAGGAATAAAAAGGGTCTTCTCAAAAATGGTCAATGGGGTATAATAGTAATTAACCATTCCAGCCAGTGAGGTATCCTATCCTATGAACGAGAAATTTTTCCAGCTTCCGAAAGAGAAACAAGAAAGAATTATTAATGCGGGTTTTTATGTTTTTTCTAAAAACAGCTATAAAAAGAGTTTTATCTTTTTTTATGGAACAGGGGCGCTGAAATTACACTGGAATACCTAAATGCCTATAAGTGTTATGAACCAGCTAATTTATTTGAGATGATGGAGCGTGGCATGCGGGCAAAGTTTAAAATTATGGAAAAGTATCCTCATATGGCTGCATTTGCGGTAAAAGCATTTTACGAGAAAGATGTACAGGTCATAAGTGAAATCCAGAGCAGCTACCGCAGGCATTTTGGAATGAAAGCTACTAATGTTATTGCTTCACTTGACCCGGCTGATTTTGTTCCAGGTCTTGACCTGGATATGATGTACCAGGAAATGTACTGGGCATCTGAGGGATATCTGTGGGAAATGCTCCAGCGTGGAGACCTTGATGTGGAGCAGATGGAAAAGGATTTTAACAGGCTTTTGCAATTCTGGAAGACAGTCTATAAGAATAATAAGAGGAAGGATTTATGAAGGCAATTACAACAGACCATCTGGCAAAGTATTATGGAAAGTCACGAGGCATTGTGGATGTAAACTTGTCTGTAGATAAGGGTGATTTTTTCGGGTTTATAGGACCAAATGGTGCTGGAAAAAGTACAACGATACGCATTTTGCTTGGACTTATTAAAGCTACAGATGGGACTGCAGAAATTTTGGGGCAGGATGTACAAAAATATAAAACGTCTATTTTAAAAAAAACTGGCTATCTGCCATCAGAGGCATCGTTATATAGTAATATGCGTGTAAAAGATGTAATCCGTTTGTCTGCAAATCTGCGTAAGACAGACTGCAGGGCAGAAGCACAGAAACTTTGTGACAGGCTTGGACTTGATACTTCTAAGAAGGTTAGTGAGTTATCACTTGGAAACCGCAAGAAGACATGTATTGTCTGTGCAATGCAGCACAAGCCAGAGCTATATATTTTTGATGAACCTACCAGCGGTCTTGACCCGCTTATACAACATGAATTTTATTCTATTTTAAAAGAACGCAATAAAGAGGGCGCAACGGTATTTTTATCTTCACATGTTCTTTCAGAGATACAAAGGTATTGTAAACATGCTGCTGTTATCCGTGAAGGAAAGCTTATTTTAAGTGACAGTGTGGATAAACTTGGAAATACGGGTGCGAAGCGGGTGACACTCCGGGGAGTATGCAGCATACATGGGCTAAAGCATACCAGAGATGTAAAAATAACACAAGATACTGTAAGTTTTCTTTATAGTGGTGAGCCTGTTTTACTGCTAAAGGCACTGTCCACACTTCCAGTTACAGATGTTACAATTTCTGAGCCGGATTTGGAAGAAGTTTTTATGCATTACTACACAAAGGAGGATGGCTGTGGAAATCTTTAAACATGAAATAAGACAGGGAAGGATGGCTTTATTTGTCTGGACTGCTGCCATTTCATTTATGATTGGCATTTGTATTATGATTTATCCTGAGATATCTTCGCAGATGGGTGAGGTTAGTAATATGTTTGCTGGCATGGGGAGCTTTTCACAGGCATTTGGAATGGATAAAATTAATTTTGGGGAATTCACTGGATTTTTTAGTGTGGAATGTGGCAATGTGCTTGGGCTTGGCGGTGCATTTTTTGCGGCAATAATTGGAATTTCTGCACTGGCAAAGGAAGAGAAAGAGCATACAGCAGAGTTTTTGCTGGCACATCCTGTATCAAGAGCAGAAATTATATCAGGAAAGCTGTTTGCTATAGCTGCCCAGATTGTAATTCTTAATGTGGCAGTTATAGCTGTTACAGTATTGTCAGTTATTGCCATTGGTGAAGATGTGCCTGTAAAAACGTTTGCCATGCTGTTTTTTGCATATTTTATGATGCAATTTGAAACGGCTGCTGTGACTTTTGGAATTTCTGCATTTTTAAGCCATAACAGTTTTGGAGCAGGGATTGCCATTGCTGCTGTTTTTTATTTTTTAAATATTGTTGCAAACCTTACAGAACAGGCAGAAATTTTAAAATATATTACTCCGTTTGGCTATACAGAAGGGGCAGATATTATTATGGACAACGCCATAAATGGCAGATATCTTGCTGCTGGAATTATCTTTACTGTTGCTGGCACTGTTATTTCATTCTGGAAATACCAGAGGAAAGATATTTTATAATACCAGTATTTATTCTGCTTCCCTAAGCCGTTCTACTACGCTTTCTTTTTGTAAATGCCAGAAGGATATTGCTGGTGTTGCTATAGCTACTGCCAGAAGTACAGGAAGCATAATTAAAAGCGGCAGAATCTGGAATTTAT
Organism: Lachnoclostridium sp. UBA7122; assembly: GCA_002493085.1. GTDB lineage: Bacteria > Bacillota > Clostridia > Lachnospirales > Lachnospiraceae > Butyribacter. The sequence goes on along the minus strand of DKXQ01000260.1, from coordinate 24,962 downwards.
ATTCAAAAAATGTAATAATATTGTTTAGGGCTCCAAGTACCAGATATGATAGTGCACTGCCTATAAACAGGTTGATAAGTCCAGCAGCGGCTACATAACTAATGCCCTCACAGATAATAACGCCCTGCAGCTGTCCTGTTGTCATGCCAATGCTCTGGAGCATGGCAAATTCCCGCTTTCTGGAAATGATGCCAGTAAATACTGCATTTATAAAATTTAGTATGCTGATAAATGCAATAACAATAGCTAGTGCAAAGCCAATAGTAGAAATTATAGTTACCAGCCCGGAAAATTCATTTGCCAGGGTCTGCTTTGAGGTATACTGCATATCTGGGCTGGTACTTTCTGTATAATCCTTTACAGCAGCTTCAAAGGCTTCTTTATTTTCATCTTTTACTTTGTAGGATTTTGCAAAACAAGCGCTGTTTACTGCTGATGGTTTCTTAAATTCTTTTAGTGGAAGTACAACATTCATTCCATTTGGGGTAAATCTTGATAAGTCCATGCTGTGTGGATATTCAACGATTGCCATGACTTCATATTCTTTAGAATTTTTTGTAATGCTGCTTACAGTTACTTTGTCTCCAGGGTGGTATGGACTGTCGCTGGCTTCAAGGAGACTATCGCCATAAAAGCGGTTTAACAGAATATAATTTCCATTTTGGAATTTATCTACATCTATGCTGCCCTCAAGTACTTTTATATTTTTAAAAAGCCCGTCTGTATATCCGAAAAAATCCCCTATGAATGTATCCTGCTCTAATGGATTTATTCCATATGAGAAGTTTAGTTTTCCCTCTTGTTTTAACTTTTTAAGACTAGCTTTTCCCTTTTCATCCACTACTATATTTTTGCCAGTACAGATCCACATTTCATTTATTTCTTCTATCCCCTGTTGTGATTCAGCAAATTGGATATATTTTTCATCTACTGCATAGTCTGTATTTCCAATGCTTCTGTTCCCCATAATCATAATATCACCAGCCACCCGTTCTTCTAAAAACTGGCTAAGCTGGAAGCTTCCTGTTCCAGTCATGACAAGTGTAAGCAGTATCATGCCCAGGGATATGGCAGCAGTTACAACACAAGTTTTTTTCTTATTTCTGGAAAGGTTTGCCAGCGCCATTGAAAGTATACTGAAATGACGTTGTTTGTGTCTTTTCTTATGTCCTTTAACTGTTGCTTCTGTATATTTTACAGCTTCTACCGGGGACACGCTTCCTGCAATTTTTCCGGGTTTATGGCAGCTTAAAAAGACTGTAACTACAGAAAAGGCTGCTCCAGATAGAAAAATAAAAGGGTCAGGCTGTAATGAGACTGATAAGTTACTATTTTGGTTTGTTAGTCTGGATAGCATTGGCATGCCCAGGTTTCCAACGGCATACCCAAGCAACAGACCCAAAGGTATCCCAATAACAGAAAGCATCAGGACCTGGTATATAATCAGGCGGTGGAGCTGTTTTTTTGTTGTGCCTGTTGTTTTTAAAAGTCCATAGAAACGTATATCATTCATAATAGAAATCTGGAAAATATTGTAGATAATTAAATAGCCAGTTAGCAGAATTACAGCCAGCGCCCCAAAAGTTACACAAATAGAAAAAGGGTCTGCTGATTCCATCCGGTTTGCCATATATGCCCAGTTTACACCATAATCCAGTTCTGTGCCTGGTTCATAGCCTGCATTTGAAATTACAGTGCGTACTTTTTCTTCCAGATTAGAGGCATTGTCAAAGTAAAAATGTACTGATAAAAGCCCTGTGCCATTATCATCAGGATGCTTTTTGCCCCATGCCCTGAAATCTGCTTCTGTGTGCCCGCCTTTTAATTCCAGCCAGAAACGCTCTGACACAAACACCTGGCTTGCGTGGCTGACAGCATCTCCATTATAATAGCCGCTGATTTTAAATTCTTTTTCAAATGTTTTTCCCATAAACTGGAAAACAAGCGGAATTTTTTCACCTATTACGAAAGGAATTTTTAATTCATCCATAATATAGGTATCAACTACAATTTCATCTTCTGCTTCTGGCATTTTTCCTTCCTGCAGAGTAATAAAATAATCTTGGAGTGCATCTTCAAATGGCAGTACACGTATCTCTGACTGGCGTTTTGTGATATTTTTTGCAATGCCAATAAAAATATCATAACTGCATTTTTTTACAAGCGGGTCTGCCGACGTTTTTTCATATTGTTTTGTATCTGCATTTTTCAGGCCTGCATGATAACGTGTGCCTATTTCATGCATTGTAGACTCCTGGCTGGCCTGCATAATACCACTTAGTAAAGAGAAAACAGCAGTAAACAGCATGGCTGTCAGGGTAATGGCGCAGATTGCAAAAATATTGCGGAGCCTGTTATTTTTCAAAGTGCGTAAAGAAAGCCTGTGTATTGCCCTGCTATTGTTATTTCTCATAACAGACACCCCCTTTTTATGGTGTCATCCACAATTTTTCCATCTTCTACATGAATCACACGGTCACATAATTGTGCAAGTGCCTCATTGTGGGTAATCATAACTATTGTCTGGTGGAACCGCTCACCAGTAAGCTTAAGAAGGCCAAGTACTTCCTGTGTAGAGCGGCTGTCAAGATTTCCAGTAGGTTCATCGGCTAGCAATATGCTGGGCCTTGCTGCAAGGGCACGTGCGATTGCGGCACGCTGCTGCTGTCCGCCTGAAAGCTGTCCGGGCAGCCGGTCTGCCTTATCTGCTATACCAAGGGTTTCTAATATTTCATTGATAAATTTATTATCTGGCTTTTTGCCGTCAAGTTCAAGTGGAAGAACGACATTTTCATAGATACTTAAAATAGGAACAAGATTGTAACTCTGGAATACAAAGCCAATTTTGCGTCTGCGGAAAATAGTCAGCTCTGTTTCATTTAATTGGAATATCTTTTTGCCAGCTACAGTTACTGTTCCAGAATCTGGATAGTCAAGCCCGCCAAGCATATGAAGGAGAGTACTCTTGCCAGAACCAGAACATCCTACGATTGCTGCAAGCTCACCTTCTTCAATTTCAAGAGTAACACCATCGAGCGCCTTTACCTGGTTATCACCACTTCCATAATATTTTTTCAGATTGTCTGTTTGTAAAATTGTCATATTTAAAACCTCCTGTACATATTGGATTTTATATTAAAAATTTAGCATTAGAATCTGACAGGATGCTGACAATATGCAAAAAACATTATGACAATTTTGTAAGAATAGAGGGTTTATGGTTTAACAGAAAAAAATGAAACTGGCTGCCCTGGTTTAATTTTGCATCAACTGTAATATATCCTTGTTCTTTTTGCATGATTAACTGTGCCAGATACAGTCCAAGCCCTGTTCCTTCTACTGTGTCTGCCTGTTTTGTACGGTAAAACCTTTTAAATATTTTATTGTATTCTGTTTCTGGTATCCCAGGTCCCTGGTCTTTGATTGTAATTCTTGTGTAAATATCCATTTTTTCCATGCTAATTATAATACGGCTTCCCTCTGGGGAATATTTTACTGCATTTTCTAATACATTAGCCATAGCTTCTGCTGTCCATTTTGGATTGTGGTAAAGTGGGATATCGTCAATATTTTCCACACAAATTTCTATATTTTTGCCTGAAGCCTGTGCATATACTGCACTTGCTGCCTGTGCAATGGCTGGTTTAATGCAGGTATTTTCTGCCTGGAACTGTATAATGCCATCCTCTAGCTGTGATGCTTTTAAAAGGCTTTGCATAAGCCACTGCATTGTAGATGCCTGTGCTCTGGCATGGGAAAGAAATTCATGCTTCTGCCCTTCATCCATATTGGCAATACCTGATTCTAAAATATCAATATCCAGAATAATATTGGCTAGTGGTGTTTTTAACTGGTGTGATAAGTCAGAAAGCAGTTCTGTTACTTTTTGTTTTTCATATACTGCTTCATTTTCATGCCATGCTGCCCGGCTTAAAATCTGCTGTATATCGTTTACAAGCCTTGATTCCCTTGTTTCCTGTACATCAATAGAACTGTTTATTATATCTGGTTTTATCCCATCCGGGTTCTGGTACATTTCCAATATGGTGTCAAGGTAGTGCCATTGCCTGAAAAACCATGCTGCCCACAAAACAAGAACTATTATTACAAAAAGCAGTAAACTGCCAAGAATCCAGCATAAAAGCTCTGTATGCATTTTTATTCCTCCCATAAATACCCCATGCCATATATGGTCTTTATAGAATTTGTTCCAGTTTTTTTTCTTAAGCGGCTGATATTGACAGAAAGTGTATTTTCCTCTACAAAATTATCAGAATCATCCCAGATATGCTGTAAAATCTGTTCTTTTAACAAAATCTGGTTTTTATTTTCAAGCAGATACTTCAACAGACGGAATTCTGTCAAACTTAAGTCAAGCTCTTTTCCGTCCAGATAAGCACGGGCTGTATTTGGATTTAAACATATACCCTCTGAAGACAGTTCTGGTTCTGGCATTTTACCTGAATCCTGTTTTATATATTTTTGGAGTGCCTTTTCTAGCCGGATTTTTAATACAGATATGGAAAATGGTTTTGTGATATAATCATCTGCACCGCTTTTAAGCCCCATAATTTCATCCACCTCCATATCCCTTGCAGTAAGCATAAGCACTGGCACTTCTGACTTTGTGCGTATAAGGCTGCAAAGCCCTATGCCATCTCCATCGGGCAGATTAAGGTCAAGTATAACTGCGTCAGGATGCTCTTTTAAAAAAAGTTCCCAGCCGCCCTTTTTATTTTCTGCACTGGCTGTTTCATAGCCTGCCTGTGACAGGGCAAATGAAATGCCACGGCAAAGTCCTGCATCATCTTCTACAATTAATATTTTCATATGGCGTGGTATCTCCTTAAGAATTTTACTGTTTCGGGCAGCTCTGATTATACCATACAGCCAGGGGATTGTACAGATAAGTTAATATCTGCATAATTGCAATTTAAGGGGCTTTGTGCTATAATTCCGGTTGAAAAAACAGACAGGGAAAGGAGTAACTTATATGGTTAAGGCTAAAAAAAGGCTGTTTATACTGCTTGTATGTGCATTGATAGCAGGACAGGCATCTGTTTCATTTCCTGCTTGTGCAGGTGTACAGGAAAAGCAGGAAATATCTGAAATTATACAGGAAATTAACCAGAAAAACAGGAAACTTGATGCACCAGATATCTCTTTAAAGAAGTTTTGCTATAATTTTAAAAATAATAAGCAAAAACTTAATAAAAAAGATATATCCATTATGTGGAAAGATTATAACAGAAAAAATATTAAAAAAAATATTCCGGCTGTTTCTGCAAGAAAGGAAGTAAAATGGCTGTTCCGGCTGCTGCGCAGCCAGTATGGGCTGTATACATATTATGGCGGTGATGCAAAGTTTGCCAGGGCAAAAAAAGCAGTTTTAAAAGAAATTGGCACAAAGGGCAGTATTAAAACAAAAAAATACCAGAAGCTTCTGCATAAACATCTGGATTTTATTACAGACAGCCATCTGGCAATAGGTGAAGAACTTTTTAGTCCAGATACCAGGCTTTTTAGTGATGAATCTGTAAGGTATATAAAATATAATGCATGTTTTTATAAAGAGGGAAATCCTGGTGACAAGATTCTGTCAATTAATGGGAAAAAACCAGAAATTTATCTGAAACGTGCTATTGATAACGATGGCAGACTGGCATATTTTCCTTATGTAATGTTAGAGCAAAAAGACAATATCTGCAGTTATAGCATACAGTACCAGAGTGGAAAGACAGAATATATTACACTTAAGCCTGCCAGATATGTATACAAAAAGAATGTAAAGCGCATGTATGGTTATGAAAAGTATGATAAACTGGCATATATAGAAATGAACCAGGCATATATGGACTGGGAAACCCCAAAGGAGCGCAAGCGTTTCCTCAAGGATGTAGATGATATGAAAAAGAAAGAACAACTTGTATTTGATTTAAGAAATAATACAGGTGGTGATGGTTCGCTGGTTGATGAGTGGTTTAAAAAATATACTGGAAAGACCCTGCTACCTAATTACAGCACCCTGCGTATCCGTCCAACAGCAATAAGCAGTAAAAGAGAACTGGCTGAAATGGATGAATTTGCTGCCAGTTATGGCCTTAAAAAAAGTGGCAGATATTATTACTATGCAAATCCAGGACACCAGTATCTGGATAATGGCAGCAGGCAGATTTTTGTACTTACATCAAGAATGACAAGTTCGGCGGCAGAAGCCATGACAGATGCACTAAAAAATATTGAAAATGTAATTACCATTGGAACAAATACAGGCGGTGTACTTATCAATATGGCAAACTATAGTATGGCAATGCCATATTCAGGATTATTTTTGCAGTATGGCTCATGTCTGCAGCATTTTGATTCATCTTATTTTAAAGAATCTTATGGAATAGAGCCAGATATCTATCTGACTGGCAAAAATCTGAAGCAGCGGCTTAAGAAGTTTTTTGAAATATATGTGACTGGGCTATGATTATATTACTATTTGTGTGGGTGGTTAATCTGGCAGAATGGAGATTACAATGAAAATAAAAAAAGATGAGAATGGCTTATCACTGTTTGAAAAAGGCAAAAAGGGGTTGTTTTATCTTATTTTCAGCCGTATGGGACTTGTTCTTGGGCTGCTGTTAATCCAGGTGTTTTTTCTATTAGGAGTCTTTCAGTGGTTTGAGGACTTTCTTCCACATATATTAGGAGGTACAGCGCTGTTTACTGTTGTGATGGTATTATATCTTATTAATAGCAGGATTGACCCAAGTGCAAAAATTACATGGCTTGTTGTTATTATGCTGCTTCCAGTATTTGGTGCACTGCTTCTCTGGTATACACAAAGTGATATCGGACACCGTGCATTAAAGTTCCGTTTAAACCAGCTTGTTTCACAGACAAAGGAAAGTATTGTACAGTCTGGCGAAGTTATGGAAGCGTTCCGGAAAGAGGATGCAGGTGCAGCAAATCTTGTCCAGTATATGCAGCGCAGTGGCTGCTTTCCAGTATTTAACAATACATCTGTTACATATTTTCCTATTGGTGAAAAGAAATGGAAAGAAGTTTTATGCCAGCTTGAACAGGCAAAACACTTTATTTTTCTGGAGTACTTTATTATAGATGAAGGACTTATGTGGGGCAAAATTTTAGAAATCCTGGCGCAGAAAGTCCAGGAAGGCGTTGATGTGCGTGTTATGTATGATGGGACTTGTGAGTTTTCTACGCTGCCATATGACTATCCAAAACGCCTTAATGCTTTAGGAATTAAGTGCAAGATGTTTTCTCCTGTTACTCCATTTATTTCAACCCATTACAATTACCGTGACCACAGGAAAATTCTTGTAATTGATGGACATACAGCATTTAATGGCGGTGTTAATCTGGCAGATGAGTATATTAACCATATTGTAAAGTTTGGGCACTGGAAAGATACGGCAGTTATGATAAAAGGTGAAGCAGTTAAAAACTTTACACTGATGTTTTTACAGATGTGGGGCATTGATGAAAAAGTAACAGAATTTGAGCAGTTTCTTAAATATCCTGCATTAGGACAAAAAAATGCGGCTGGTTATGTAGTTCCCTATGGGGACTGCCCGTTAGACGGAGATAAAGTAGGAGAGCGTGTTTATATGGACATCTTAAACAGAGCAAAAAAATATGTACATATTATGTCGCCATACCTGATTCTTGATGGGGAAATGGAAACAGCATTAAAATTTGCTGCTGAGCGCGGAGTGGAAGTAAAACTAATACTTCCTGGCATACCTGATAAACAGATACCATATGCACTCGCAAAAACACACTATGCATCACTGCTGGATTCAGGAGTAAAGATTTATGAATATACACCAGGATTTGTCCATGCAAAAGTATTTATAAGTGATGGCAGGGAAGCAGTAACAGGCACAATTAATCTTGACTACCGCAGCCTGTACCATCACTTTGAATGTGCTACATATATGTATGGTGTGGACTGTATTCCAGAGATAGAAGCAGACTTCCAGTCCACAGCAGCAAAGTGCCGGGAAGTAACGCCTGTAACAGTACAGCATGAGAGTTTAAAACTTAAACTGACAGGAGTTTTAATGAAGGTACTTGCACCTTTAATGTAAAACACAGCTTATATTTATATTTCAGCGCTGTAAAGCGCTGTT
>DKXQ01000260.1:805-16522 GCA_002493085.1 Lachnoclostridium sp. UBA7122 | reverse complement strand
CTGTTTGTTACTATGAACGGCATAGGCCGTGAATAGTAACATATAAATACAATTATAACAGTTTTTTAAGAGAAAAGGGTTAAAAGCTTTTCAGCCTGTTCTCTTGTAGCTGTAGCATCTCCGTTTTTAATATTTGTACCATTATTAAAATTCATCTGGAACAATATGTTTTCTTCAACAAAGTATACTATTTTATGCCCATCATTATTTTCTACAAAATAGGCATTTTTACCATTTCCGTATTTATGCTTTTCTACTGTTTTTGCATTATTTACACCATATCCCCAGCTTTCCTGACTGAATCCTTTAGTAGTGTACATTCCATTTACATTATATGATACATCATTATAAATAATCTGGGCAGATACATGCCCTTCACAGTATTCTGGTATTATATCAACTGCAATGTCTTTATATTCAGCTTTATCTGCACACGGAAATGTTATATTTGTAATCTGGTTCATATCTTTATAAGAATCAAAATACTGGTAGTAATTATATGGAGGTTCTGCCTTGCCGTCCAGGCCACACACTACCTTTGTTCCTGCATCTGCAATAAATCCTTTAATGTCCATTGGAACTGCTTTAATTTTTCCAAATTCAATTTTTTCATTATTTGCAGATAATGTAAACATGCCTAATATTGATTCAGCAAAGCTCATTATTTTTTGATGCTGCCAGGCTGCCCCAATTATACATATAAGTGTTATTACAGCAACAGCCATCTTTAAGGCAGCAGAATGTCTGTAAATTTTTTTATCTGTAATATTTTTTTCTTGTAATGTGGCAGCATTATTTATTGCTTTTTTTGTGATGTCTGATGGTTTTTTAACCAAATCTATTTCCTGTTTATAACTATCTTTAAAATTCATAATAATTCCCGCCTTTCTCTAATATTTTTTTCAGTTTGTTCCTTCCTCTCTGCAGTCTGCTGGCAATAGTATTTTCTTTTGCATGTAGTAATTGTGCAATTTCTTTTATGCTGTATTCTTCATAGTAAAATAAATGCAAAACTGCACTATATTTACCTGGAAGCTGCTGCATATATTCTGTAAGACAGCCAGATGTCTGCTCTTCTTTTTCCTCTATCTGTCCAGCAGCTGCCTTGTTATCAATAGTTACTTTTCTGTACCATGCAGATTTCCAGTAATCTTTGCAGCAGTCTATTGTTGCTTTAAGCAGCCATGCTTTTAAATGTTCTTTACTGTCTATTCTGGACTTTAAATGCAAAAGTTTAATACAGACTTCCTGGTAAATATCATCTGCTTTATCTCTGCTTTTTAGCTGTATATAAGCAGCCCGGTAAATTGTATTGCCGTATTCTTCTAAAATGTTTTCTATTTCTGCATGGCTATAGCTATACATAAACTTCACACCCCTTTCTATATTCTATACGAGATAAAAACATAAAATCTTGCAAAAAAAATTATAAAAATATAAAATTCCTTGAAACTGGCTGGATTGTGTGATAGAATTATGAAGATATTAAAATCCAAAGTATAGTTTATGCTGGTTTTACAGCCAGGCCAGGTTCTAAAAGCCAGGGACAAAGAAAAAATTAGGAAAGGACAGGTATTTTACAGTGGACAGAAAACGTAATATAATCGTAGGACAGTCGGGGGGACCTACCTCAGTTATCAATTCCAGTCTGGCAGGAGTATATAAGAATGCAAAAGAAAGAGGATTCCATAAAGTATATGGAATGTTGCATGGTGTACAGGGCTTATTAGATGAACAGTATGTAGACTTATCTACACAGATTCATTCAGATATGGATATTGAGCTGCTTAAGAGGACTCCATCAGCTTTTTTGGGTTCATGCCGTTATAAGCTGCCAGAAATACATGAGCAGCCAGAACTTTATGAGAGGATTTTTGCAATTTTAGACAAGCTGGAGATTGAAACATTTATCTATATTGGCGGCAATGACTCTATGGATACAATTAAGAAATTGTCAGATTATGCGATTGTTAAAGGACACTCACAGAAGTTTTTAGGTGTGCCAAAGACTATTGACAATGACCTGGCACTTACAGACCATACCCCAGGATTTGGAAGCGCTGCAAAATATATTGCTGCTTCTACCAAAGAAGTAATCCGTGATATGCTGGGACTGGCATATAATAAAAAGATGATTACAATTATTGAAATCATGGGACGTAATGCAGGATGGCTTACAGGAGCTACTGCGCTTGCAAAGACAGAAGACTGTGATGGCCCTGACCTTATATATTTGCCGGAAATTCCTTTTGATATGGAAAAGTTTTTAGCCAAGACAAAAGAAATACTGGAACAGAAGAGTTCAGTAGTTATTGCAGTATCTGAAGGCATTAAGCTTGCAGATGGCAGATATGTCTGTGAATTGTCAGGCGGTGCAGATTATGTAGATGCATTTGGACATAAACAGCTCCAGGGTACAGCTTCATATCTGGCAAATTATCTGGGTGCAGAAATCGGATGCAAGACAAGGGGCATTGAGTTCTCTACTATGCAGAGAAGTGCATCACACATGGCATCACGTGTTGATGTAGATGAAGCTTTCATGGTAGGCGGTGCAGCGGTAAAAGCAGCAGATGAAGGCGACAGCGGTAAGATGGTAGTAATCGACCGTGTTGCAGATGACCCATATATGAGTGCTGCTGGCATTTATGATGTACATCGTATTGCTAATAATGAAAAGATGGTTCCACGTGAATGGGTAAATGAAGAAGGAAATTATGTAACAGACAAGTTTATAAGCTATGTTGAACCACTTATCCAGGGAGATTACCAGCCGTTTATGGTAAAGGGGCTGCCTCAGCATCTTGTGCTTAGAAAAGAATAGTTATAAATATCAGATTGAGAAAAAATTTTTAAATGCCTTACAAGTTAAATACATAACTTGTAAGGCTATTTCTGGACTGCCAGAACCTTTTTACATATCATTAAAGATTGCTTCCATCTGGCTAATTTCTTCTTCTTGTCTTTCTATAATGTCTTCAGCAATATCCCGTGTTTCATCATGCCGGGTGTTTTCTAAGATTGCTTTTGCCATATCAGCCGCCATCTGGTGGTGTATAACCATCCCTTCTATATAAGCAGATTCAACATTACTTGCTGTTTCTGTTTCATGTTGGATATTTTGATGGGAAGACATCATTTTATTATAAAAATCAAGATAAGCACGTTCTTTTTCTTTGTCAGTGCCTGTCTGGCTTTCAATTTTTTTGACCAGTATGCGCATTTCTCCTGCTTCTTCAATCTGGTCTTCAATGATTTCTTCAGCAAGCTTTTTAAGTTTTCTGTTTTTGCCCCCATATTTAAGATAGCTTTTTGTTATTTCAATAGCAGCTTCGTGATGAGGTATCATTCCTATAAGAAAATCCAGTTCGGCGCTTCCAGATTCCTTTACACTCATATTGTCCATCATATCTGACAGAATGATGTCCTGTTCTTTAAGATATGCAGAAACTTCTGAATCATCACTTGCCTCTTTTACAATAGTTGTTCCAGGTGAATGTGTATTTCTGCGGCCTATATAGAGGATGGAGAAAATAATTATTAATATTAATATAACAATAGCAAGAAGCCCATACATATGATAATTTTTATGCTTATTCATTAAAAATCCTTTCACCTGTACAATTATAATTTGACTATTTTTTAACAGTGGTCTTCTGTTTTATAAAATTGTTTGTCAAATTCTGCATTAAAATAATAGAAGTTGTTATGGTTAAGCTGGCTTTTTGTCATCTCAAGTGCTTCGCCAAAACGCTGGAAATGTACAACTTCCCTTGAACGCAGGAATTTTAATGGTGCACGTACATCAGGGTCTTCGATTACACGCAGCAGGTTGTCATAGACAGTACGTGCTTTCTGCTCTGCCGCAAGGTCTTCAAATAAGTCAGCAAAAGGGTCACCCTTTGACTGGAATTCTGTTGCAGTAAATGGGATGCCTGCTGCTGCCTGTGGCCACAGTGCTTTTGTATGGTCAATATAATAAGCATCAAAGCCTGCAGTTTTAGCATCTTCAGGTGTCACATCCCTTGTAAGCTGGTATACTATTGCACAGATAATTTCCATATGGTTAATTTCTTCTGTACCAATATCAGTAAGAAGGCCTCCAACTTTTTTAACTGGCATAGTATAACGCTGGGCAAGATAACGCATCGAAGCGCTAAGTTCACCGTCAGGACCGCCATACTGGCTGATTACAAGCTGTGCTGTCTTTGGACATGTCTTTTTGATTTTTACAGGAAACTGTAATCTTTTTTCATAAGCCCACATTTATATACAGCCTCCTTCCCATGGCATTGGACCATCAGCCCATGCATAGTCATTCTGGCTAAGGCCTGCAGTTACCATAGATAACTGTGTTAAAGGATTGTATTTACTGGCGTACTCTGCCAGCAAATCCATGCGTTCTTTAGAAAGCTGGTAAAAGAGAGGTGTGCCATCAGGACAGCACGGGTGTGTGTCAAGATAAAGCGTAAGGTCATTTATAGCAAAACTTATAGCTTCAATCCTGCCCATAAGGTTTTCTCTTTCATGCTGCACAGGACCAGGTGCAGAACTGCTTGTTTCCAGTGTGCTGCTTCCTTTATCTGCAAAATATATAGGAAGGTTTAAACAAGTAAAGATAGTTCCCTCTTTAAGTGCTGTGTCCCAGTCATAAAGTTCACACCATTCCTGCATTGGAACAGATGCCATTGCCAATGTTTCAGGGCATGTGCAACAAGTTTTTTCACTCATATTAATCCTCCATTTCCATAGCAAAGTAGTTGACAGGTTACTATAGCTATTATTAACAGGGAGGAAGAAATAATGTATAAATTACAGTAGCAACAAATGGATATATAAAATGTATTAATGATAGTGCAACTTTATCTGGGGAATTTTTATAAAAAAATGGGAAACCGTGTACTTTTTCATGGTACAATAAATATAAACTGACTGCTTTAGATTATATGGCTCCGGCAGTTTCAAAATTTTTCCAGCCGGCAGCCACTTGCGCTTAAACAAAGCACCGGGTGGTGCATAAAATCTGACAAGACCAGATTTAAGCACCAGCGGCTTTATATACTGCCTTTTGGAAAAATATTTGAAACCTGCCAGAATAATATAATCTTTGGATTGTATTTGGACCAGGTAAAGTTACACTATCTGTATTAATTATTTTCTTGATATAGTCTCCAAACTGGGATATAATATGCAAAAAGATAGCAAAATAAACAAGAAAGGATAAAATATATGGCAGATAAAAACAGCGATTATGAATTTGAAGAAACTATGGTGACATTGACAGACGAAGATGGCAACGACAAGGATTTTTATGTTGATGAAATATATGAGACAGATGGCAGGCTTTATGCTGCTGTTATTCCTGCTGGTGTGGAAAATATTACAGAGTATTATGTATTCAGGATTAAAGACTTAGGCAATGATGATTTTGAAATGGAGGATATAACAGACGAGGATGAATACGATGCTGCCGCAGATGCTTATGAAGAAAAACTGGATGCAAGAATGTGGAACAGAATAATTGAAAGTGAAGAGTAGTAAATTAGTAGCATGTCTGGTAAATTTCTTACCAGACATGCCACAGTGTGCCAGATTATTTATTAATCTGCATTAACTTTTACAATCATCACCTTGCCATTAACATAAGTTAATGTGTCTTCTTTTATCAATCTTGTCAAAAGTATATAAGTAGTCTGCTTCTTCCAATTCCAATTAACAAACAAAACATATGATTATACTTGCTAATCCAACTATCAGAAAAGCACATCCTCCAAACTTTGTACTAATAATATATGATTTTGATGGTTCGTTACTTTTGTTATTATCTTTCCAGTTTTCAGTAATTTGATAAAAAGTCTTTGGACTTATAAGCATGATAAGACCTATTATAACAAATATAATTCCCAAAAAAATATACATTTGTGCTTAGTATCCTTTCTAATATATTACTTCGGTGATTAAATATAGTAATTTTTTTAGCAACCATAATATTGAATAAATTTTAAATTTTTATGTTTAAACAGGCAAGAAACTTTTTCACTAAATTTTTGTATATGATGCATATATTTTTCTACCTTTTTCTGAATCTGCTTTTTGGTATGTGGAATAATTCCACTGTGTATATTTTGTTTTAAATTATGGTTAAGGTATTAATCAGGATTAATTTCAGGAGAATATGGAAGGGTAAAAAATAATTCTATTTCATCCTTATGTCCTGATAACCATTCTGCAACAATTTTACCATAATGTTAATAATCCTGTCAAATTCCCTGAAATTAAGGCTTAGGGAACATATCGAATGACATAGCTGAGTTGACAGAATGGATAAATAGTAGGGTTGTGTAGACAGGATTATTGTGGTTGACAGGATTGTTGTGATAAGCTGGTGTATAGATGTCAGATGTCCAACAATAGTTGATTTCTATACCAATTTTTGATATAATATGGTCAGGAAAATGAAAACAGGAGTTGATGATATGGTCAAAGAAAAACGGTTATCATCGGTGCGGACCCGTTTGGGAATATTTCCCGTATCAACCATGCACTGGAGTCCATGACAAAAGAGCTTAATAATGCAAAGGTAAAACCGCAAAAGCAGAGGTGACAAAACCTTTTGTACAGGAAGCGGAGCTGAAGGAGAAATCAGACTGCCTTCCCTCCCTCAATGCCCTGCTCAACATGGATGAAAATGGCAATAATGCACAGATTGACAATGAAACACCTGAACATTTGGAAACGGACACTGTAGAATACAGTGACCAGAGGGCAGAACAATCAGAAGCCGGTATTTTAAAATATGATAACCAAAGGCAGGAACGACGGCAGAAAATGCAGGGTGTAATCATGCAGCAGGAAACAGAAGTCCACACGAATTAAAGCGGGCAGCCGAAACTACGGAAAAGCCTGCAAAGGCATTGCTGAAAGAAAAACTGGAAATATACAAGGCACAGGTGGCAGACATGGGAAACACCGGAACGGATAAAACAAAAGGAAAAGAGGCAGTCATATAAAATTCACAAAAATCTGATTGCAAAACTGCCGGTAAAATCGTAAAATAGGAATAGAAAATTATGTGGATTGCGCTGAAACAGAGTAAGCAGTGAAAAATGAACTATACTAATAAAGGAGGTGTGTTTCTATGGCAACTTCAAGTATTACGAAGAATTTTGTTATATCTGGCCAGAAGCAGTTGGAGATGTTTACCGATGCGATAGAGACATCTGCTAACGACAGGACACCTCGTGTTCCAATCAATGTGACTTACCTGCAGGGAGCAGATGAAATAGTAAAATTCATGGAGAAAAGGAAGAAAATGGATGCAGCAAGTGAATAATTTTATTGTGCTGAACATTCGTGAGTATTTGGAAAACGACGATGGACGGCTCGGAGAGGAAAAGCTGCTACGGTTTCTGTCCGGATTTTCCTCTCCGTTAAATTTGGATGTTGAGCACTTTTTAAAACATCAGGCAGTTACATATTTAGTGTTGTCGCAGGAGGATGCGGAGTTACTGGGTTATTTTTCTATTACGGTTAAACTGCTTGTGGTAAGGGCAGAACCGTTCAGTAACACGGTAAAGCGCAAACTTGCAAGGTTCAGCGAGATAGACAAAGGGGAGCAGACCTATAATCTTGCAGCTTACCTGATTGCACAGCTTGGGAAAAATTTTAATGACAGGGCAAAGGGCAGGATAACCGGAAAAGAACTGCTTGAGGCAGCAATCCGGCAGATACAGTCATTGCAGTATCAGGTGGGCGGTATGGTTGCATTTGTAGAAGCAGAGAACAATGTAAAATTACCTTCCTTTTATGAAAATTATGGGTTTAAGCAATTTGACACAAGACAGACCACATCAAAAGAATCTGGACTGCATGAACTGGTACAGTTGTTAAGGCTGGTTTAGAGGTAAAAATTTCATAGTAACAGTAATTTTAGGTGTATGATAAAGAGAAAATTAATATCATACACCTTTTTATTTTGGAAATACCGTCTTGCAAATCATAGGTTCTTTCTGGACTCTGGGTATCTGTATCGTTCATAATTTGCCGGAAATCTTTATATTAGCTTGGCAAAGCAAAATGAAATTAACAGGATTACCCAAACATCAAAAAGAACTAAATCATACAGGGAGGTATTTTTCTGTGCAGAAACGGTAAATGAGTTAATCAGACGGTTTCCTGATAAGGAAGTGATTATTAAAAAGCAAAACAAATATTCCGTAAGAACAGTATCTTTTGTATTGTCCGAAATGTAAACAGGAAACATTGGCTCTGTTTTGTATTCCGCAATTTTTTACAATTCAAATAATAAGCCTGTTGGTATGATGTAGACAGGCAGAGGAATTGCCAGAAAATTTGAAAGGAAGTGTTAGAAATGGATTACAAAAATTTGTTTGAAAAATTCAACAAGGTAGGAAAGCTGCTGTTACCAGATGCCACAATTACATTTGATGCTATCCCGTGGTCGAAACATCCTGCTTTTGAAGGCGTGGAGCTTAAAGCTATTATCACATCCGAAAGGACAGATGGACAATTCAGCTACCATCTTGTGAGGATAGCCCCTAATAAAAAGATTGGCAACCATATCCACGGGAAACAACTGGAAACGCATGAAGTAATCTCTGGCACAGGTGTGTGCGTAAATGACGGTGTGAGATTGCCCTATGAAGCGGGTGTAATATCCATATTTCCCATAGGCGTACCGCATGAAGTAATAGCAGGGGAGGATGGGCTTTACCTGTTTGCAAAGTTTATGCCCGCCCTCTGCTAATAACTCTGTCTGGTTATATCTCTTTCGTATCGCTGAATGACATAGTGGTATTTTGATGAATAATTCCAGAGGATGATTTATAAGCTAAAGGCGGTAATCCTACATATTTTTCAAATTGCTTTATGAAGTGGCTTTGGTCGCAGAAACCCATGGCCAAAGCTACTTCGGTTATTGTACCGGTTTCATGGATTAAGCGTTGTGCCTTGCGGATGCGGTTCTGGATTTGGAACTGGTGCGGTGTAAGCCCTACCTCTGCCTTGAAGCTTCTGATAAAGTGGTATTTGCTTAGAAAAACGTTTTGTGCCATTTCCCCGACAGTAAGTTTGCATTCTGGGTATAACTCCAACTGTCTTTTTAAGTCGTGGATATACGGGGTATGGATTTTAAGCTGCCAGTTGGAAGAATCCGAGGTTTCATCCAGACAATTTAATAGCTGTAATATCTGATAGTGGCTAATTTTTCCCATATTCAGAGCCTGTATCAGAAGAAGCCCGATATGTTTTTGTATGGTGATAACATCTGCGTTGTTTACAACATTCTTATCAATGCACAGGGTAAACAGGGAATAGCTGTCATGTGCCAAAATGCTGTGTGGTTCATACGGAAATATTGCAAATGTTTCGTTTTGCTTATAAGTCCTTACTTCTTTATTTGTTGTAAGGACTATGGAACCGTCCAGTATGATACCGGTTATCAGTACAGAAACGTGATTATGCAGTGGGTAGGATATAGTGGAATTTTTGCAGAAAATCAGTTCAATGCCTGTTTCTGCATTATATAAATAGCGGATATTGTTTGCAGTCATAGGTTTTCCTCACAGTCTTTTATCCATTTTACGGATTTATGTTACATGTTAGCATTGCAGCTTTCAAGTAAACGGTTTGTCCCTGTTATTTCAGCATCTACAAGGTCAATCATTCTTTTTACATTTGCAAAATGGGCAAAAGAAACTTCATTTACCCATAACGGATTGATTTGTTTTTCAATCCCTGCACGGTACTTTTGCAGAATATTAAGCCGCTCCTGTAAAAGTTCCTGCTGTACATCAGGTGTAAATGTATTTAGAAAAAAAGCGGCAATAGAAAAGATGTTTGTATCATAGTTGAATTGCAGGATGGATGCTTTTAAAGTGTTTACAAATTCGCTTTTTCCCTTATCAGAAAGTTTGTAAACGGTACGGTCTGGCATATTTCCGGCTTTCTCGGTAGTGCCAGATATAAATTCCTTTCTCTCAAGGGTTTTTAATGTCGAATATACCGTTGAATCAGCGATATTAAACCACCATTTCACATTCATGTAGTTTAAGAGTTTTATTATCCCGTATGCGTTAAGTGGTTTTTCGTATATTAATCCTAAAAGCATTGTGGCAGGTTTGGACAGCATATTTTTTCCTCCTTGACATTTCATTGTATTTGTAGTACTTTATATATAAAGTAGTTTTTATGGATACTACTATTATAACATACCAATGTAGAAAAAGGAATACTGGAAAAGGAGATTTTTTATGCCGCAGCTCAATAAAGGAGGTAAATTTGTATTTGGTCTTTCCGTTATAAACCCCGATTTAACAATATACATTCCGCCACAGGCATTATTGGAATATGATGCACTGCGGGATGGAAAAGTGATAATTTTTACGGGAAGCAAAATAACAGGTGGCTTCTGCGTGACGACATATACGCTATTGTCAAATTCAAAACTCAGCCATATATTGGAAGAATGCCCTGCGTTAAGGGACTGCCAGCTTTCCGAGGGTGAGCTTACCCGATATAAAGGGCGTAAATATGCGTGGATTAACATTGATAAGGACGGAACTGTTAAATTGCCGCAAAATACGTTGGACGATTTAGAATTACAGTCTGGAATGGAACTGTTATCAATCCGCAACAGTGATATTGCCTTTACAATGGGAGCAAAAGGACCGTTGCTTGAAAAAGCACATAATTTTCATGGAGAAATTAAGAGATATTAGGGGAGATTGGAAAATGGGAAATATAATAACCAGTAAGATATTTCATTCAGTTATGCTCTTTACAGTTGTTGGCGAGTTTTTTCTTCCGTGGATATTGTGTCGGTATTATGATGGGTACAATAGTAAAACAATGGCAATGAGTGCGTTGGGAAGTCTGCAAAGCCCCATTCGTGTTATTTATAATACATGGTTAATATGGCTTGGATGTTTTTTGGCATTTGCAGCGGTTGCATATTTTTTTACTACGAAAAAAGACTTTCCAATCTTATCGGTTTTATTGTTGTTTTCACTGGGGACATTTGCTGTCGGAGCAGGATTGGTTTCGGGAATATTCCATGTGAACGAAAACAAAGACATTGTTACTGCGGCTTCAAAAGTACACGGAATAAGTGCGGCAATCGGATTTATGGCATTATTGTTTTTCCCATTGTTAAATGGGATTTTAGCATTTAAGCAGAACAATGTCATTTTTGGCATTATATGTGTTATTTCTTTTATCCTGGCATTAATTTTCTTTGTCTGTTTTATCATGGGAGATAAAGAGCAGTTTCAAAACACCGTGTTGAAATATGAGGGATTGTGGGAACGGCTGTCTTTGCTTTGTATGTATATTCCGCTTGTTTACATAGCTGTCCATAATCTGCTGTCCTAAGATAGTGAAGAGGTAAAAAATAGCAAGAATGATGAAAAGATAGAAAACCCCTTGTGCTACAATATCTCATTGAACCCCTGCTTTGACATTTCGTAATGTTAAAAAAATGCGGGTGAAAACGAGGAAACACCACAAGGGTGTACCTCTATGCCCATAAAGCATGGGTGAGAATGAAGAAAGGAGGTCGCAAAATGCAAGGTCAGACAGTACGCATTGTTTCACAGGCTATCTGCTATATCGAAGAACATCTGCATGAAAAGATGAATTTAGATATGGTGGCATCGGCACTGCACTATTCCAAATACCACCTGCACCGGATTTTTACAAAGACCGCTGGCTTGACGATCCATGACTACACAAAACGGCGGCAGCTTACAGAAGCGGCAAAACTTCTTGTGTTTTCTGCAAAACCGGTTATTGAGATTGCCCTTATGAGCGGGTATGAAAGCCAGCAGGCATTTACGGATATTTTTAAGGCGATGTATAAGACTTCCCCTGCGGAATTTCGGGAAACGGAAAACTTCTACCCATTACAGCTTGAAATCTATCTGAAGGAGGAACTTGTAAAAATGGATTTGACAAAAGACTATATAAAATTTGCCACGCCTGGAGACGCGGATGACTGGATGGAACTGGTAAACCTCACGATTGACGGCTATCCATGTCTGAATAAGGTAGATTACACCGCAAATCTGCATCAGTATATTGCGGATAAAAAGGCTTTGATATTGCGGGATGACGATATGGCTATTGGAGTGATGGGATTTTCGCCCGACACAGGCAGCATAGACTTTCTGGCCGTCCATCCGCAGTACCGGCATCTCGGCATTACAAAGCTGTTCCTTGATAAGCTGGCAGGGGAATTGCTTTGCGGGAAAGAGATTACGTTGACGACATACCGTGCAGGCGATAAGGCAGATACGGGCTAGCGGGAAGAATACCGCCGTCTTGGATTTGCAGAGCGGGAACTGCTTGTGGAATATGGCTATCCGGCGCAGCGTTTTTTGCTTCCACCGAAAAACAAGGAGGAAACAGAGATGGACGCATCTGTTCTGCTGAAAAGCTGTTCCAATGGTGCGTCGGAAATAGTAAGCCAGTGTTCGGCTGCTGTAACGACATTTCTGTTTAATATAACAATGATGAAGCTGCTGGGCGGGGACGGCGTAGCTGCAATTACGGTACTCATCTATTCGCAATTCCTTTTAACAACGCTTTATATTGGCTTTTCTATGGGAACAGCTCCCGTTGTAAGCTATAACTATGGGAGCGGGAATGTAAAACAGCTAAAAAAGACCGTCCGTATCTGTTTTAGCTTTATAGCGGGGATTTCCATATTTGTATTTCTGTTTTCTTTGCTTGGCGGGGAAAGCATTGCAAAGGTATTTGCCGGGGATAACAGGAATGTTTTTGAGATTACTCGGAAACAGTACCATTATTTTTGAATATAATTTAGAAAAATGAATCTATAGATATAACATTTCCTAAAATTTCCCGTGATGCATAAAGTGTTAAATCCCTACGTGTATTTATTGACCATTTAACAAGTGTAATAGCACGTCTTTCAATTTCAACCGCTGTTATGCCAGCAGGATGTACACAGCTTCCTGTATTACAGTATGGAGAGTCTTTAGAGCCAGTCATAGGATGGTGTGTATGTCCTGATATAAGTATAAGTTTATTTTTAAATGCCCAGTCTGCGAGTTTCTTTTCAGTCTTTTTCTTTCTTTTATTATTTTTGGCAGCGCTTGTTGGGTCCGGCACGCCAAGATTTTCAAGCATTTTCCATATATAGCGCACTAAAAAGCGTGATAGTGGCCAGAACGTGCTGTTAAGCATATCAGCCTGGTGTCCATGTGTCAGAAATATTTCATGTCCTTTAAGTGTATCATGCAGGATAATTCCTGGATAAAACGCCATATCAGGGCAGAGTGGTCTTTTACATAGCATTTTGTCATAATAAAATGAATCGAAATATTTTTTGGCAAAGTTTGCATATTTTTTAACTATATCGTGGTTTCCATAAACTGTGTAGAGACGGTTTTTCGTATAAAACATAGAAAGTATTTCAAAACTCTGTTTATGGTTTTCTTTAATACATTCCATAGAGCGGTTTTCCCACAGTTCATCCCCATCACCTAATTCAATATATGTAAATCCTCTTTGAAAGTAATGTTTAAGTGCAGCAATGTACAGGTATTCATTGTGCAGGAAATTGTCACCAGCATGACCACATCCACGATGGCAGTCGCTTAAGATAACATAGCGTGAATACGGATAAAGCGGCAGCCTCAGCGAATTTTTAAATGTCTTTTGTATGCGGTTTTCAAAACCCATACAGCTTTGTTCCTTTCATTAACATTTTCAAAATAAAATATCCCATAAACCCTTGTTACAAAGTTTATGGAAATATAATGCAATTAAGAACTGCAAAAAGTTTATTTAAAATTATTGACTATAACTATTGACTTTTGAATAATAGTTGCTATAATAAATATATTAATTAGTAGAAAGGGCTGGTTTTTATGAAAGAGAAGTATTTAATTAATATTAAAAATGCAATGTTCTGGCATTTTACTTCTTCAGAAATCAAAGACACACTTGAAGAATTAAATGCACACTTTGACTCTGCATGTTCTAACGGTTTATCAGAAAGAGAAATTATTAATGAGTATGGTACACCTGAAATAGTAGTAAAAGAATTGAGAAATGAACTAAATCCTGTTGGGAAATTAGTAATTGTAAAGAGAATATTGTATATTGCATGTACATTTGCAATGTTTACTATTTTCTCTCTTTTTTCATTAAATGTGACATTGGATATTCTGGTTATTCTGAGCCCTGTTTTAATTTGGTTTTTATCGGGAAGCAATTGTATAATTGGAATTTTTACAAAAACAAAAGAAAAATACCATGCGTTTGTAAAAATTCAAATAGTCATATTTTTACTTCTTTCTTTTCTACATTTGTGTTCATTTATCATAGTACCATATGTAATAAATGCCAGATACAACAGGTTTTTGGGGCAAAATGCTATATTATTTATATATTTTATCATAGTTTCTTTACTTTTTATGACAATCTTTTATTTAAAAAAGATGTTACAAGGCAATTTATATATGTTCTTCATTATAGTACAGAACATTTCTATTATAGCAGGTTTATTTCTATATGCCAATTTTTTAAAAAACCTTGAAACAACAAAAAATATACATTTTATATTTACTTCATATTTCCTTTGTTTGCCAGTTTTATTATTATATTGGATATATATTTACAGAAGAGGTGATAAAATTGGATGCCCAGATTAAAAAAGGGGTTCTAGAAATGTGTTTATTATATAAGTTATCAAAAAAAGATTATTATGGATATAGTTTGATGAAAGAAATGAAAGTTCTTTTTCCAGAAGTTAATGATAGTACTTTCTATGCTGTTTTGCGGAGATTAAAAAAAGAAGGAAGTGCAGCAATGTATTATGGGGAGGAGTCAGGAGGTCCTAAAAGAAAATATTACAAAGTTACAGAACATGGTTTAGAGATTCTGGAAAAATATATATGTGACTGGAATAATCTGAAAGAAATAGTCCGGCAATTAGGCATTTAAAGCAAAATGTCCCATAAACTCTTGTTACAAAGTTTATGGGAGTATACTGCAATTAAGAACTATGATAATACATAGCTGGCATTATAATCCAGGAATTTGTATTTTCTTATGTGATTTTCTGTACTCTCTGTAGCATTTGCGGTATTTCTGCTTCTTGTTTTTCTTCATGCATAACATATGCCTGAATATAAATGGCAGGAAACAGTATAGATATAAAATCTTATCAAGTGTGCATATAAATGGCTTTGTAACCCACATATACAGTTTACAGAAAATCCTGTTTTTAAATTGTGCCCATCTTGCCTTGCAGCATCTTCTGCAGCATGGCTGGCACGAAAATGGTTTTGCAATTACAAAAGTTACTGTCAGGTCACAGACAGAAATTCCACATTTTATATAACCCGATTGTACAAGGCTTTGTAAAAAGCAGTACATCATTGCTTCATTTCTGAATGTAATAGAAATGCGCATAGCAAGGTCTTCTGGCCTGCAGTATTTCCCAGGGCAGAAGCCTGTAAGCCACCAATGGGGCTGGCTTGCTGTAAAAAGGACATTTCCTTTATAAAATGTAGTTACAGAGAGTGTTAAAAGTTCTCTGTCAGATACACTTTTAAACAGTGTTTTATCATATTCCCAAGGGTTTAAAACCCTGTCAGCACAATATATGCCAGCTTCGCTGCCAGTACTTATGCCATACTGGCCTTTCCAGAATTCAAACATCCATGT
>DKXQ01000260.1:0-524 GCA_002493085.1 Lachnoclostridium sp. UBA7122 | reverse complement strand
TTTCCAGAATTCAAACATCCATGTGCGGCCATTATAGTTAAAATAAACTGGTTCACAGTCAAATACCATTGAAAAGTGCACTGCCGTTTTATCATACAGAGAATGATATCCAAACTGCCTCTGCCATGCGTCAGTCCTGGATGTGATGATGTCCTGTGATGGAGAGTAGCAGAATCCAAATGGTTCCATAACCTGGTTTAACAAGCACACTTTTTCCTGCAATGTCATTTCACATAATTTACAGATTATCCTTTTCTTTTTCCAGTGGCAAAGAATAAAGCACAATATACATACAAATATCAGTATTCCAAATAAAATGTACATAATAAATTCCTTCCAAAAAGTATTTGATATATTATATGAATAAAAATTTCAGAGGAAACATACAGAAACTTTCTTTTTTACCCATGCTTTAATCTTTTTAATTATTTATTGCTTTTATAAGTTTGTATAATAATCCCAAATACTATTTAACTCATTTCCCGCAGAATAAGTTTATTAAATAATTTCCACCTGTGCGGTTG
>DKXQ01000247.1:16549-18012 GCA_002493085.1 Lachnoclostridium sp. UBA7122 | reverse complement strand
CAATTTAAGTGTATAAGTTATATGCATAAAATATTATAAAATTTAATATGTCAACTCTTTATTTATCAAATTATATTTATATTTGATGCACTGAAAAAAGGATACCACACATATATAATGTCTGCAGTGTCCTTTTGCTATATTGCTATTATAATTCAAGACCATACCAGCTAATCTTCCAGCTATTTTTTACCCTGACTAAATCAATTGTTAAATATGTATAAGAATCTGGCATTTCTGATGTTAAAAATTCTAAAGAAGATGTAATTTTATCTATATGTCTGCCTGCTTGTAAATCGTCAAGACCTTTTAAACAGGAAATATATATTCTATCTTTATTATTTTTATATACATCTGCTTTATCTGGTTCAATTATATACTTCTTAACAGTATCAACATCCCCTTCAAAATAAGCACCTGCAAAACCATAAATAATCTTTTGAATTTCCAATATATCTTTAACATTATCTGTTGGTGTTATAGTTATATTTTTTGATTGTTTACCTTTTCCCACATGTGTATTTTTATATTTTTTTACAATTCCTTTTGTATGTCTTGTAGTCTTTGTTTCTGATGGATTTAATTCTTTATCACTGTTTTTTTTTACAATCCCTCTTTTAAAATATTGTATACTTGGATTATCTGTATTTTTATTGTTTATTTGACTAAAAGATAGCAGATAAGATGATAACACTCCAACTAATAATGTTGTAGTAACAACTGTTCCAAATATGCTTATACCCCATTTCCGCGAGTTTTCCTTTATAATATTCTGAAATCTTTTTTTCATAATTTCTTTATTTGACTGAAAATTAGTAAAATACTTTAATGGTTTTCCCACTATCAGGCTAGCCGAATTTAAGATTGTATCTGTATAGCATCTTCTCGTATTAAAATTAGAATTTTTAACAACCCTTTCATCGCACAAAATTTCAAGGTTTAAAGCAGCATCATGTACAAGCATATATATTAACGGATTAAACCAATGTACTGCATTAGCAAATTGTAATATATATTTATACATATTGTCTTTTTGTTTTAAATGAATAAGTTCATGTTTCAATATAAAATAAGATTCTACATCAGAATACTTATTTTTGGGCAATAATAATATTGGTTTTAATACTCCTAATACCATAGGACTAATTTTAGCCTGGCTATAAAAGATTCTTGGAGTTTTACTTAAACATATTTCTGTACAAATATTACTTGCTACTTTATGAATATCATGAGCAATAATTACATTACTCAAAATTTTGTGCCTGTATATTATATATCCTGCAACTGTAAAGGCAAAATATACCAAAAATCCTATTATCCATACAAAAAAACATATTGTATAAATAGAAATTGTATGATAATCCTTATCTATATTAATATTTAATGGTATTAAAAAACCTTTTGAAGAATTGTTAATATTTATTTCTGCTTTATTAGAACAATTTATAATATTTCTAACCAGA
>DKXQ01000247.1:0-16305 GCA_002493085.1 Lachnoclostridium sp. UBA7122 | reverse complement strand
CCAGATTATTTATTTCACTATTAAAATATGGTATTTTCATATTCACAGGTATTAAAAGTCTTGTTATTAAAAATAGATATAACCATTTCTTCCATCTCAAATTGAAATTTTTATCTATCCATTTTGAAAATATTTTTAAAATTAAGACAATACCGCCTACAGAAACTGAAGCACATAATACATTTAATAAAAATTGGCACTCCACAACAATCATCTAATGTCCTCACTTTTCCTTATCCAATTCATCCAAATAATTTCTTAGTTCTTTTATATCTTCTTGTGATAATATATTATTTCCATATAATCCAGCAACTAATTTTTGTATAGAATTGCCAAATAATCTCTCTAAAAAAGAAACACTTTCATTTGTTTTATATTCATCTTCAGAAATAAGTGCCGTATAAAAATTTGTTCTTGTAGTTCTGTCACAATATACAAATCCCTTCACAGCTAACCGTTGCAATGAAGTCATTAAACTTGCTAGCTTATATTTATGATATGGACTTAGTTCCTTTAATATAAAGTTTGATGTAACTGGTTCTGTCTGTGTCCATAATATTTTCATTATCTCAAATTCTGTATTTCCTAATTTTTCCATTACCAATCTCCTTTAAACATTTAGCTTCATTATACGCTATGATAATATTAATGTCAAGCATAATCAATTTTTTTATAAACTGCATAAATAATATATAATGGCACTACAAAAGAAATTTATCAAAAGAAGTTTACAAATTAAAACTTCCTTTCTTTTTCATAAGTGTAACCGATAACAAACAACATATAGGAGGTATAATTATGAAAATTTATCTTTCCCCATCAAGCCAGACTGAAAATACTGGCGTAGGCAACTATGGTACTGAAGCAGACCGTATGCAGAAATTATCAAACAAAGTAAAGAATAAATTAGTTGAGCTTGGACATACAGTCTATGGCAGTAATAATAGTTTATCTCTTACAAAGCGTATCAATGCATCAAATAATTTAAATGTTGATTGTCATGTTGCATTGCACTCTAACGCAGGTGGTGGCACAGGACCAGAAGTATGGTATCATTCTTCTTCAACTCAAGGTAAGAAACTTGCAACAAAAATTATCACCAAGATAGAGAATGTAGATTCTTGTCCGCCATCCAGAGGTATTAAAGCAACTACTAATCTTGTTGAATTAAATGATACTAAGGCTCCAGCAGCACTTATAGAAGTTGCTTTTCATGATAATAAAAGTGATGTAGAATGGATGCTGAATAATATGGGTAAAATTGCAAATGCGATTGCAAATGGCATTAATGCTTTTTAGAAAACAATACAACTATTAAAAAAGTGTTATCACACTGACTCGTCTTTCAATTGTCAGTGTGTAACACCTTAAAATAATATATATGCCTTATAAGTGTCCATTATTTTTCTAGCCCATAATTTTTAATTTTCCAACCATTTTTAGTTTTTATTAATTCAATAGAAAGATACATGTAAGAATCATCAGAAATTAATAAGTCTAAAAATTCTAATGAAACATTAATTATGTCGGTTTTTTCACCTGTTTTTATATTATCTAATCCTTTTAGGCAAGAAATATATACCTTAACATCATCATAATAATCTGTATAAACATCTAAATTATTTATTTTATACACATATTTTTTCGCAACATCACGTTTGCCTCCAAAATATGCACTTGCAAAACCATAAACAACCTTTTGGATGCCTAGCATATTTTCTACATTATTTACTGGTAAATTTCCTGAGATTTTATTTTGTATTTGTGTACTTGTATTTTTTTGTATTTTTTTGTCTGGGATATTGTCAATGTGGTTTAGATTTTCTAATTGTACGTTGTTTTTATTATTTATTTTTTTCTGTTTCAAACTATTTTTATCTGAAGAAGATACCACTATAATGCATATAAAAATAATAGTTACAAAAACGCTGCCAATAATTATTGCCCGGTTTTTAAAAATTTTTCTCAACATTAAACCACTCCTTAAAATTTTTAATAATATTATACGTTATGATAATATTATTGTCAAGCATAATTATATAAATATATTATAACATTTTTATATGCATTAATAATTATAAATTCTTTTCATCCTTTAACCACACCAATAGTTTTAAGTTTCCTGACTGGTACAACCATATCAAGCTGTTGTGACATAACAAAATCTATATCTTTATAAGCAAAGCGGCACTCTTCTGCCACGTCATTTTTCTTGCGCTTTCCAAGTACAACGCCCTGTTCTTTTAAATCTACCATAACTTTCTCTACGGAAAATGCCTGTACTGCACCTGACCTTGAATAATTCCTTCCTGCGCCATGTGATGAGGAACAAAAGGATTCTTTATTGCCTTTTCCTTCTACTACATAGCTGTAAGAACCCATCGCCCCTGGTATTACTGCCATCTCTCCCTCCCGTGCCCTTGCTGCTCCTTTGCGGTGTACCCAGACATTGGCATTATAGTGGTTTTCAAGTGCGGCATAGTTGTGGTGGCAATTAATTTCTTCGCCAAATTCCACTGTATGCCCTGTATGTTTTTCTATAAGTTCTTTTACAATAGTACAAATTTTTTCTAGCATATGCGCACGGTTTTCAAAAGCATAGTCCATAGCCAGGTTCATCCAGTTTATATACTGCTGCCCCTCTTTTGAGTGGACTGGTAAAAATGCAAGACGGTATTCATCCTTTACTTCACTGTACCACATCCTGTCCAGTTCTCTTGCTTTTTCGTGGAAATAGTCACATATTGCTTTCCCAAGATGGCGGCTGCCAGAGTGTATCATAATGCACAAATATCCGTCCTGGTCTTTTTGCAGTTCCAGAAAATGGTTGCCTCCTCCCAGGCTTCCAATCTGGAAATACCCATCATCAATCAGGGGAAGCAGCTCTGCATCATCTTTATATTTGTCTATCTCTTTCTTTGCATTATCAAGCACCTGTGACTCCTGTGGTGTCTTATATCTTTCTGTGCCTAGCGGGATGCTTCTCATAATATTGCCAATAATTGCCTGTATTATAGTTCCATTGCCAGTCTGTATTTCCTGTATATCATCCATATGTATATTTGTCGGGATAAAATCCATGCCACAGCCTATATCAGAGCCTACAGCATTTGGAATAATTACATCTTTTGTTGCAATTACACCACCAATAGGCATCCCTTTTCCTGTATGGGTATCTGGCATCAGGCATACCCATTTGTGGATAAATGGAAGTTGTGACAAGTTGTATGCCTGCCCAATACAGCTTTCTTCAAGCTGGCTTTCATCCTCTAGCCATATTTTTACTGGAAATTTTGTATTGTCATTATATAAAACAAACATATTAAGCCCTCCATTCTTTTACTTGTTCTTGACTCTGGTATCATTTTATACAATATCTGCCACTTTATCATTTCAAAAAAGTTGCGGATTGTGGTATACTATTGCTATTCATAAAACAAATTTTACAGGAGATGGTAAAAATGTCTGCTTTTAAAGAACTTGTAAAAAGTTTTCCAAAGACCAGGGAGTACATCCGGGATTTTTTTGTCTATGGCTTTAAAACCAGGGACGAATTCCAGTATAAAAGCCTCCGCACCTATGACAATGAGAGGAGACGCTTAGAAAGCTGGCTTAGCCCCTATGTACGTAAAGACCATGTATCTAATGGCTATAATATTTCCCTTGCTATAGACAGTAATCTTTTAGATACAAACCCACTGTTCCGGGTCTGGAAGACAAAAAGCTTCACTGACAATGACATTATATTGCATTTTCTTATACTGGACTTACTTCAGGATGGCACAAAACTGACAGCAGAAGAAATAACTGATAGCCTGATGGCAAAATACAATACTATTTTTGATACCCAGACAGTACGCCGCAAATGCAATGCTTATGAAAAAACGGGACTCTTAAATAGAAAAAAAACTGGCAAAACAGTAGTCTTTTTTATTGACAATGCTTTAGCGTTCTGGATAAGGGCAAATAGCAGCATACTGGATGCGCTTGCATTTTACCAGATGGCTGGCAATTTTGGCATAATAGGCAATAGTTTTTTAGAGCAGTTTGACTTTAGTAACAAGTCTTTCCGTGTAAAACACAGTTTTTTTGTACATACACTGGAAGATGCCCTGCTTCTTACAATTTTAGATATAATAAATAAAAAAACAGGGGCAAAGCTTGAAATAAAAAGCACAAAAACAGGAAGAACCAGGGCTATAACCTGTATACCGCTGCAGATTTTTACAAGCACAAGAAGCGGCAGACGTTTTTTATGTGGGTATATAAATAAAACAAGGCGTTTTACATGCTTCCGTCTGGATGCAATAAAAAAAGCTGTGCCAGAAGAAATAAAAAGTAATGATGGTTATAATATCCCCGGTTATGATGAATTAATAAAAAAACTTGATAAAAACCGGCAGCAGGCATGGGGTGTATCATTCCAGAGCACTGAAAACCACCATACCGAAAGACTGAAAATGGAAGTACATGTTATAGAGCCTGATGAAAATTATATAGTTGGGCGTTTAAAACGTGAAGGCAGGGGCGGTACAGTTACAAAAAAGGAGCAGAATATATACATATATGAAACTGAGGTCTTTGACTGCAATGAGATGCTTCCATGGATACGCACATTCACAGGCAGGATTATTTCACTGGAATGTACTGCAAAATCAGTAGAACGGCGTTTTTATCGCGATTTACAGGAAATGTATTACATGTACCAGATATGTGGATAAATAATGATAGTCCATAAAGAAAAACAGGTGATAATTTTATGGAAATATTTTCAGAAATATATAATTGTTATTACCAGGTGTTAAGACATCTGCTGTGCAGACAAGATGCACTTACAATACAGGATATCCGCAGACAGGTGTGTAGTGAAGGATTTGAAGAAAGCATGCTTTCAATTATACCTAAACTTGAAAGCGGCACTTGGGATTTATTTGAAAAGGATGGCAGTTTATACCGCTCCAAAATCTCATCTTCTTTCACTACACCAGTTTCAAAGCTTGAAAAATCATATCTTAAAGCACTGCTATCTGACCCCCGTATAGGATTATTTCTCAGTAAAGAACAATCTGAAGAACTTAATGGCATGCTTGCCTGTGTCACCCCTCTGTGGAAACAGGAGCAGTTTTGTTACTATGACCAGTTCTCTGACGGAGACCCTTATAATGATGAAAAATACCGCTATAACTTCCGCACTTTGCTCTATGCCCAGAAAAACTGCAAGTACGTGGATATAGACTATACATCCCCAAAGGGAAACAGGGTACATCACTATTATGTACCTGCACGTTTAGAATACTCTGTAAAAAATGACAAGTTCCGCCTGCTTGCCTTAAAAGATGCCGGACATGGCAGGATAAAGCTGGAAACTTTGAATATTTCACGTATACAAACCTGTAATATTACAGAAAAAACCTATTCTAAAGATTATAATTTAAATTCACTTATACGAAACAGTTACTATAAAGAACCTGTTAAGCTCCTTATTAAAAATAAACGGAATACTCTTGAGCGGGCGATGCTGCACTTTGCTAATTATGAAAAAAATACAACGAAAATAGATAGTGATACATATGAATGTCTTATATATTATAATAAAAGCATGGAAACTGAACTATTAGTGGAAGTTTTATCATTTGGCCCAACACTGGCTGTCAAAGGCAATGAACAATTTCTTAGAAAACTAAAAGAACGGCTTAAAAGACAATATGACATAAGTATGCGTTGATATTTCCTGGATTATGGCTCTGGGACATTGCCCCAGAGCCAGTATTAGTATATATAAACTTATTTTGGCAATAAGAATCAGACTACCTGTTTCTTTGCTATAAAAACAGGGAATGTATCTGTTCCTTTTAACTCCTTGCCTTCTGTAATCTGTACTTTCTTATCTGTTATAACATAGTCAACATTGGCGCCTTCTCCGACTACTGTATCCTGCATAAGTATAGAGTTTTTAACCTTTGCTCCTTTGCCTACTTTTACACCTCTGAAAAGAATACTATTCTCTATATCTCCTTCAATAACACAGCCGTCAGCTACCATTACATTCTTAGCTGAAGCCCCTGTAATATAACGTGTCGGGTTATCATCACGGACTTTTGTATGAATCGGGTTCTTGCCATTGCCAAACAGTGCATCCAGATTTTCATTGTCTAAGAGTTTCATGTTCTCATCAAAGTAACCCTTCAGGCTGTCAATACGTGCAACATATTCTTTATACTCATAGCCATGTATATTTAACGAGCCAAGCCTTGGCATCAGTACATCCCTTTCCAGGTAAATTCCACCAGCAATAAGCACTTCATTAACCAGCTGCACCAGTTTCTCACGCTCAAATACATATGTGTTCATTGAAAAATTCTGTATTCCTTCTTCCTTGGAATTGATATTGATTTTCTTAACACGTGTGCCATCCATGTCAATGGTATAGTACATAGATTTTGTAGTATTTTCTGCCTCTATAATGCTCTGTGGAAGTTTTTGTTTTGTATAGGCAACTGTGACATCTGCACCACTTTCAATATGTGTATCTAACAGCGCATTAAAATCAAAATTAGATACTATGTTTGCATCTGAGAGAATTACATATTTTTCCCTCTGCGATTTTAAGAAACCGGTCAGGTTTGCAATCATGCTGACTTTGCCAGAGGAAACATCCATATTTTTCTCAGCAAATGGAGGAAATATGGTTAATCCGCCATTTTTGCGTGTTAAATCCCACTCACGGCCAGAACCCAGGTGGTCAAGCAGTGAAAAATAGTTTTTGCGCACCAGTACTGCAATATTGTCAATGCCACAGCTTACCATACTGGAAAGCACAAAGTCAATTATGCGGTAACGGCTTGCAAAAGGAAGAGAAGCCATCAGTCGTTCACTGGTCAGTTCAGGTACAAGCTCATCATAAATATTTGGGAAAATAATGCCCAGTGCATTTGTGTTCTCAGTTTTCATCATTGTTTATCACCATCCTTTACATTATCACTGACCATTGCATCTGGTCCAACTACGGCATTGTCACCAACATAAATAGCCGGACCAACTGTTGCCACCCCTTTGCTGTCACCTTCTGGCATTTGTCCGACAACAGCGTCATTCCCGATAATTACATCTTCTGCTATTATGCAGTGTTTTACTTTTGCACCAGATTTAATCATCGCATTGCCCATAATTACTGCATCTTCTACCTCAGCACCCTCTTCTATTTTTACTCCTGAAAACAGAATAGAGTGTTTAACACTGCCAGATATATTGCAGCCATCTGTAATCATAGAATTCTCCACATAAGCGCCTGCATTGATTTTATGGCCGGTCATTCCACTGTTGCGGCTGTAAATTTTCCAGTCCTCGTCAAATAAATTGATGCCGCTGTGTTCTGGGTCAAGCACTTCCATATTAGCTTCCCAAAGTGAAGAAATAGTTCCTACATCCTTCCAGTATCCTTTGAAACGGTATGCATACATATTCCTGTTATCCCTTAAAAGGTTAGGAATAATGTTATTGCCAAAGTCATTTTCAGACTGTGGGTCTTCTTCATCTTCAATCAGGTATTTCCTGAGTATGTCCCAGTTAAAGATATAAATGCCCATAGATGCCAGGTTGGATTTAGGCTCTTTTGGTTTCTCCTGGAATTCTGTAATCTTGTCATTTTCATCAGCAACCATCAGGCCAAACCTCGGAGCTTCTTCCCATGGCACTTCCATAACAGCTACAGAAAATTCTGCTTCTTTTTCCTTATGGAAACGCAGGAAATCCCTGTAATCCTGCTTGCAAATCTGGTCACCAGAAAGAATTATGACATATTCCGGGTCATAGCGGTCTATAAATGAAATATTCTGATATATTGCGTTTGCAGTGCCCTTGTACCAGTCAGAACCAGAAGCCTGCTGGTAAGGAGGCAGCACATGTACACCACCATACAGACGGTCAAGGTCCCATGGCTGTCCATTCCCTATATATTCATTTAAAACCAGTGGCTGGTATTGTGTTAAAATACCTACTGTATCAATTCCTGAGTTTACACAATTTGACAGCGGAAAGTCAATAATACGGTATTTGCCGCCAAATGGAACTGCAGGTTTTGCCAGTTTCTGGGTAAGCGCATAAAGGCGGGAACCCTGTCCACCGGCAAGAAGCATAGCTATCATCTCTTTGCCCATTTTCTTTTCTCCTTTTCTTTTTGAAATTTATACTACTATTACTATTGTACATGATTATGGCTAATTTGCAAACAAAATTTGTAATTTTTTCTATTTTTTTTATAAAGAAGTTCTATTTTTTTGTGCAAAAGGTTGATTTTTGAATTTAAACAGGCATAGACCATCCCATATGGTCTGTATGCAGCAGCTTATGCGCCTTATGTGACAGTGGTTTTTCCAGATACTTTTCATATAGTACAATGACAGAAGGGTTTTCATGTGAAAATCTCAGAGGGTTGCTGCTGTCTAACTGGTATAATTTCCTGCCACGTTCTCCTGCCATTTCACGGCCTTCTGTGACCGGCTGCCCGCCACCGCCTGAACAGCCGCCTGGACATGCCATCACTTCAACAAAATCGTACTCTGCACTGCCTGACTGGATTTTTTCCATAAGCTTGCGTGTATTGCCAAGCCCGTGCACTACAGCAGCTTTTACTGGTATGCCAGCTATCTCAAAGTTTACTTCTTTTATGCCATCAAGCCCGCGTACCATCTGGAATAAATCTGGCTTAGGATTTTCTTTATTTAATATATAGTAAGCTGTCCTTAGTGCTGCTTCCATAACACCGCCTGTTGCCCCAAAAATAACGCCTGCACCTGTGCCCATTCCAAGTGGTGAGTCAAACTCTTCCTCATTTAAATTAGCAGGACAGATTAACTCTGACCTGAGCATACGGTCAAATTCCCTTGTTGTCAGTACAGCATCTACATCCTTGCCTGCACCTGAATCATTAATGTTTGGAAGTGCACACTCTGCCTTCTTTGCTGTACATGGCATAATTGACACACAAAATATCTTATCAGGGTCAATATCAAGCACTTTTTCTGCAAAATAAGTTTTTGCTACTGCACCAAACATCTGCTGTGGTGATTTTGCTGTAGACAGCTGTTTTGTCATGCCAGGATACTGTGACTTGATAAACCGCACCCAGCCTGGACAACATGAGGTAAACATGGGCCACTGGTAATCATCATGATGTGTCATGCGTTCAATAAATTCGCTGGCCTCTTCCATAATTGTCAGGTCTGCACTGAAATTTGTATCAAATACATAGTCAATGCCAAGTGCACGTACTGCTGCTGCCATACGCTTTTCTGTTGCCATCTCTTCTGGAAGGTCCAGTCCCTCTCCCCATGCTGCACGTACAGCAGGTGCAATCTGTGCCACAACAATTTTGCCAGGGTCGCTTATAGCATCCATTACTTTGCGGACATCATCCCTTTCATGTAATGCACCTGTCGGACAGTGTGTAATGCACTGCCCGCATATTGAACAGTCAGCTTCTGTAATTTTGCGCATCTTTGACACGCCAACGCTTGTACGTTTGCCAGTATTGATAATATCCCAGACATTTAAAGACTGTACTTTATCACAAATCTGCACACACCTCATGCATTTAATACATTTGCCTGCATCCCTGATAAAAGGAAATCCTGCATCCCACTCATTTTTTTCAAAATCCTGTTTAAATGGAACATCATTAATATTCATATCTGCACAAAGCTTCTGCAGGGAACAGCTTCCATTCCTGTGGCATGCTGCACACCTGAAATCATGCTGTGAAAGTATAATCTGTAAGTTCATCCTGCGGGCATAATGTGCCTTCGGGCTGCTTGTATAAACTACCATGCCCTCTTCTACTTTTGTATTACAAGAAGCAACAAGTGTTTCTTTACCCTCTATTTCCACACAGCATATACGGCATGCACCTATCTCATTCAGGTCTTTCAGATAGCAGAGTGTAGGAATCACTGTTCCCGCAGCTAAAGCAGCCTTTAAAATAGTAGTACCTTCTGGCACCTGGACGTTTTTATTATCTATTGTTAAATTTACCATCTGTCCTGCCTGCCTCCTCTCAATACCCCACAGCCATGACGGTCACACCTCAGGCAGCGGCTTGCTTCCTGCAATGCCTCTTCGTCACTCATAGTATGCTCAATACCTTCAAAATTATCTTTTCTCGCCCATGATTCTTTTTCAGCAGGATTGACACGTCCACATGGGATTTTATCATTTAAAAGCGGTTCTGGTATCTCTACATCTACAGAAATTTCATGGTGGAATCCAAGAAACTCATCAATATTTGCTGCTGCCACTTTACCAGCAGCAATAGCTTTAATTACTGTCGCAGGTCCTGTTACACAGTCACCGCCGGCATACATGCCAACACGGTTAAGTGCGCCAGAAGCATCTGCACGAAGTCTTCCACGTTTTGTTGCAATACCTGCCTTTTCAAATGGAGCAGATATTATATCCTGTCCTATAGCCATAATAATTACATCACATTCAAGCCTTTCTTCTTGCTTGTCCGCTTTCCTTGGGGCAGGCCTGTCTCCTTTTACCGGACCGATAATCTGTGGCTGTACCCACAGTGCCTTTGCATTGCCATCTTTGCCAGATTCCACACGCAGCGGCGCTTTTAATGCCAGCAGTTCAATGCCCTCTGCAATCGCACCTTCTACCTCGGCTGGCAGTGCTGTCATATCTTCCTTACGTCTGCGGTATACAATGCTGACTGTCTTTGCATTGCAGCGGATTGCCGTTCTTGCACAGTCCATAGCCACATTGCCGCCTCCTACAACTATAACACGCTTTCCTTTAAAATCAGGGTATTTGTCATCGCCAATTTCACGCAGCATATTTACTGCTGAAATCACATTGCCACTGTCACCACCCTCTAAATCCAGTTTCTTTTCTGCATGTGCCCCAATAGCAATAAATACTGCATTGTATGTATCATTTATTTTCTCAAGTTCATCTGTTCCAATGTATGTATTTAGACGTATTTCCACACCTGTGGAAAGAATTGCATCTATATCTTCCTTTAACCTCTCCCGTGGAAACCTGTAGTTTGGAATACCATAGCGCAGCATACCCCCAAGCCCGGCTTTTTCTTCAAATACAGTTGTCTGGTGTCCCATTAGCTGTAAAAAATATGCTGCTGTAAGACCAGCTGGACCTGCGCCTATAATAGCCACTTTTTTACCTGTAGGTGCTGCACATGCTGGAACAGACACTGTATCTGCATTGGCTTTATCCATTACATAGTGCTTCATGCCACGTATATTAATAGAATCATCTATCATATTCCTGCGGCATCTTGCCTCACATGGATGCTCACAAATCAGTGCACATGCTGTCGGGAACGGGTTGTCCTTTCGTATCAGGCTGACTGCGTCATCACAGCGGCCTTCCCCTGCAAGCGCAATATAACCTGGTATATCTACATGTGCCGGACACAGTGTCACACATGGGATTGGCTGTTCAAATGTACCTGTGCACTGATGGTCCTTGACATGGGATATATAGTCCTCCTTAAATCCTTCAAAGCCGGCCAGAACCATACGTGCTGATTCAAAACCTATTGCACAGTCTGCAGAGTTTTTAATATTGGCCGCTGTGTGCTCTATTAAATCAAGCGTCTGCATAGTTGCTGTATTGTCCAGAACACTTTCCAAAAGTTCCTCCAGTATTCCAAGCCCAATACGGCAGGGAACACACTTGCCACAAGTCTGCGCATGACAGACCTTTAAAAACGCCAGCTGCATATCAACTGGACAGACACCTGGCGGGTTTGCAATAATGCGCTGTGAAAATTCTTTCATCAGCTTTTCCGTAGTTGAATTTACTTTATCCGTAGAAATTACTGATAACCTGCTCATACCACTCCTCCTTAATTTATTTGTTGCTTTCTATTTTACTATGTATATTGCCAGATAGCAAATTATTTTTCGTGTTACGGTCCATTGACACATATAGCTGGCATTATAGCTGGCAATGGCAGTGCCGGAGGCGGGCTGTACCGTGGCATCGCTCCTGAAAGCCGCATATATATGATTAAAATATTGAACCACAAGGGTGAAGGCAGTACCACTAATGTACTTATTGGGATTAACTGGATTTTATACAACCACTTAAAATATAATATAAGAATTGTAAATATTTCCGTAGGCAGTACAAAAAATAAGCACTTCGATGAAAATTCCCCTCTTGTACAAGGTGTCAATAAATTGTGGACAGAAGGACTGATAGTTCTTACGGCTGCTGGAAACCAGGGACCAGACCCATATTCAATCGGTGCGCCTGGCAACAGCCGTAAAATCATAACTGTTGGTGCGTCTGATGTAATGCAGCATGGCAATGGCAGGGATTATTCCGGACGTGGCCCGACGAGTTCATGCATTAAAAAACCAGATATTGTTGCGCCTGGCTCAGATGTGGTTAGCTGTATGCCAGTAAATAAATTATCATTTCCATCATTAAGCAGACATTTTAATAAAGATAACCAGCTTAAGACATACTATAAAGCACGCAGCGGCACTTCCATGTCAACACCTGTAGTAAGCGGATGTGTTGCACTGCTTCTCCAGAAACATCCAAACATGACTAACAAAGATGTAAAACTGCATCTGCGCAATACAGCATATGACCTTGGATATCCACATTCACGGCAAGGCTGGGGGCTGGTACAGTGCGACAGGTTATTACGCTGACAATGCATCATAAATTAAAGCAAAAAAGAATACTACTGGCAGCTTTATGCCAGCAGTATTCTTAAAAACTATTTTTTCCTTTTTGTTACACTAAGTGTAATAGATACAATGGATATCACAGCCATTGCTATAACTGAAATAATTACAACAGGCCTCATTTCTTCATCTACTACAATCCTGGAGCCATCTGGTACAGGCGAAGGGGTAGCAGTAACAGGCGGTCTGGTAGATTTGTCCTTTACAGGTGCAGGCGTATTTTTCTTTTTATCCTTATTGTCTTTCTTTTTAGCAGGCACAGGTGTGCTGGTTACTTCTGGCTTTGGCTTTTTTCCTTTTTTATAATTAAATCCACTCACTTTAAATGAAACAGTTATCTTATTTTCCATTTCTGCTGGTACAATATTGCCGGCTATTCCCTGAAAACCAGTTCTTTCATTGTTAATTATAAGAAGGCAGCAGTTACCATTAGCATCCTCATGCCCATCAATATAAGGTTCTTCAAAACGCCCAACTTCTGTTCCATTTACTTTAACTACCATATCTGAAAATGTAATCTGTCCAGTATTTGGAATATCTGTTGAAACCTGCATCTTGATAAAATTAGTTTCACCCTGAAAATCAGCATTTTCCAGTTTAACCGTATATTTGCCATTACCCTTTATAACTGCATCAGTAAAGCTGCTCTCTATTCTCTGGTATTCTGCAGAGCTGTAATCACCTATTGCAAGATGTTTCCATTTATCAGAACCAGCGCTTTTTTTATGGTAATAAGCCATACGGTAAATATTTTTAGTTTCTGTCCTCAGTCCAAGCGAAGCATGGTATGTCCCATCAAGGTCTACTGTCTCTTCTGCTGGCTCAGCCTGTACATATACACTTCCTGCTGCTATAACACTTGTAACTGCAACAGCTATTGCCATTACTGCCCCTCTGATTCTCTTAGTTTTCTTTATTAAATACCTGGTGTTTATCATAAAAAATATCCTCCATTTTACTATATTTTAAGTATTGCCTTTCTGGCTCTAACACTTTCCTGTGCTTCCAAATCCTCCCCTGTCTGCTCCGTCAAGATGTTCTGTTTCTTCAAAAACTAATCCAGGCTGGATTTTAAATATCCTGAACTGGCATATTCTGTCATTGGCACATATTTTTGTATCACGTAATGCAATAACAGGCATTTTCCACATATCATTATCCCCACAATAAGAATTGTCAATAATGCCTGTGCCATTAGCCTGTATAATTCCAAAATTTTTATATGTACTGCTCCTTGGAACAATATGCGCTTCATATCCATCTGGCAGCTTCATTGCAACACCAAGCGGGACCAGCATAAATTCTCCCTTTTTAAGTTCTACGTCTTCAGCCGCCCGGAGGTCAATCCAGTCAGACTTGCCTTCTATATATCCAAGTTTATCAATTTTATCCGTAAAATACCTGACTTTTATTTTCTCCATAGTAATAATCCTTGCCTTTCAATATTTATAATAAAAAACTCTTTATATTCTAACATAAAAAAAATTTTTTTTCCACATTTCTTTAAAAATAAGAAATTCCCCAGGTAAAGTTATACTATCATAGCGCAGGATAATATAATTTTACCCAGGGACTCCATTAGACAAGCTGTTTCTTTGATTCTTATTTCACCTTTTTAAACACAATCTCATTGCCGCCACTCCCATAGGCATTTATATAATAATCTAGTGAATTAGCTTTTTTTTCACTGATTTTTTTTGTAGCAACATTCTTTTTTCTGCCATTAACAACTACCCATGACTGTTTATGGCATTTTGCATTTTCCATGCCAAAACCGTCCACAGATTCCATATAGCCTTTTGGCCCGGATACCATAAGACGCTGTGAAGAATGATGCCATCCGCTGAATATATACTTTCCCTTTTTAATTAGTGGATAGCCACTGCCAGTAGACTGCATATCCGTAATATATACCACTTTGCCATCACTGCAGCTATATACACTCGCACGGATTGCATTTTTGTTTGTCATCATCCATTCATCCTCAGATGTAACCAGCAGGACGGGCATTTTGTCCTCTGAGGCATTAACAATTGCATAATAGAGCTTTTTCTTTGACTTTTTCTGCTGCTGTTTTACATATTGCCTGTACAGCATCCTGCATTTTTCTTTTCCAGCAGCTTTTACTGATAAGCTGCCTCCCAGCATTGAAACTACAACAGAAAACAGCAAAAAGACTGCCAGTCCCTGCTGGGACATCTTCTTCTTAAACATAATATCCTCCTAAATTATATGCATAAAGTATACCAGAAACTATCCGTTCTGCAAAAACTATTATAGTACGGTTTTTTTTGAAATCAATAGCATAATAGAAAAGTTAATACATATTAATATTAAATTAATACCTGTAACAAAAATGCAACAAAGATATAAGAAGAAATATAAAGAGAACCGTTTGAAAAGCGCAGGAAGTAGTATATAATATAGCCATTAAATAATTTAAAACAGGAGGTATCTGGATGGCAAAGAAACAAGTATATGAAATTATGCATATGGACAGAAGAGTTGCAAAGATTAGCTGTTCAGGACAGTGTAAAATATATTTCAAGTCATTTATGCCTTATAATCTGTATCTAGAAGAATCAGATGATATTGATACATTGGTTAATAATATAACCAATTTTAATTACTGGTGTGCGACAAGGGTTCTTACTTTAGATAGAAAGTATGCAAAAGAGATATTAAACAGTATAGGGATGTTACAGGCCGTTACTGATAAAGACAGGGCAAAAATTGCATTGTCGTACAGATGTACATCATTAACTGATGTTTTCTGGGTAAAATTAGCTAAAGAAAAAATTTTCTTCAGCAGTGTTAATTTGTATGAGAACCATCTGGATAATACATTTATTGATATAGCATTAAGAGGAAAGCAGTATACTGTACAAAATGAATGTTTAGCAAGAGACTTATCTACTAATGGATGCTTTCCAAAAGCCTGGCAGAGAGCCGGTAATGGTTTCAGGTTACTAAAGGATGGCGGCTCTGATGCGGTTGAAAGAGAACTGCTCGCCAGCCAGATATGCCGGTGTTTTGACATTGCACAAGTATTATATGAAAGAGACTGTTTTGATGGTGAAAAAGTAAGTGCAAGCAGCAATATTACATCAAAAGAATATTCAATAGTACCAATGGAAGCATTTGAAATTTATTCTTTAAACCATGACAGGGATACAAAAAAATATATTCTTTCTTTAGATAAACATAATTACTATATGATGAACATTATTGATTATCTTACCGGGAACACTGACAGGCACTGGGGAAACTGGGGTGTGCTAGTTAATAATTGTAATAATAAACCAGTAAGACTGCATGATTTGATGGACTTTAACCAGGCGTTT
Organism: Lachnoclostridium sp. UBA7122; assembly: GCA_002493085.1. GTDB lineage: Bacteria > Bacillota > Clostridia > Lachnospirales > Lachnospiraceae > Butyribacter. The sequence continues at coordinate 236 of DKXQ01000247.1, read as the reverse complement.
AATTCTTATGGTGATATGGAAGGCTCTAATTGCCAGACCATGTTTGGAGAACATGTTACACAGAAAGAGGCAGCAATTAAATCTGTTAAGAAAATTGGTTTAAACCAAATCAGGGAAGTCAATAAAGAAATTTTTAATAAACTGCCACAATTCTGTGCAATGTTTTATAGAAGGCTGGAACTGCTAAAGTCAATTTAAGTTCACTATCCAGCATCCAGGATAACCTCATAAAATAA
>DKXQ01000223.1 GCA_002493085.1 Lachnoclostridium sp. UBA7122 | reverse complement strand
GTAAAAAGCTTGCGTTTACCGTGGTAAGTGAGGTTCTTAAAGACAAGCCATACTATACAGGGGAATTTACAGAACCCTCAATGTGGAATATAACTAATTATAATGATATAGAAAAATTGCCTGGTGGTGTAACTTTTTCTGGAGGGGAAGCACTTCTGCAGATGCTAGCATTAATTCCTGTGTGTAAAGAATTTAGAAAAAATGATGTCCATATAACTATTGAAACGTGTCTGTTTGTGCCAGAGAACTATATAATACTTGCTTTAAAATACATTGATTTTTTCTATATAGATATGAAGATACTAGATAAGTCTAGGGCAAAAGATGTTGTTAAAGGAAATCTTGATTTGTATCTTCATAACCTTGATTTAATTATGAAGAGTGATAAACCAGTTGTTATTCGTATTCCTGTAATTGGTGGATATACAGATGATGTAAAAAATAGAAAAATGATATTTAACTTACTTGATAAATATAAAAATAGAATTCTGAAAACTGAGTTGATTAAGGAACATAACTTAGGTGAGTATAAATATAAAACTTTAGGTATGAAGTCAACATATTATGGAGTGGATGATTCTGTAATGATTGCATATAAAAAATTATTAGAACCATTAAATATGCCAATAGAAATATGCAAGATATAAGTACAATATATAAGGTTATAAAGAAAAATATTATTTTACTGATAGTCATTTTTCCAGTAATAATTATGTACTGAGGAATATTAAAAGATATACTACATATTCGTACAAACATTAATAATTTTTGTTTAAGTATTCCCAGTTTTAGAAACTGGGTAATCTTAACCCCACTTGTTCACGAAAACAGATAAATTTTTATTCACGAAAAAGGAGCAATACACTAAAATGAACAAACAAGAAAGTGAAGTACTAAACGCACTATTTTTAGAACCATACATAAACCAGCGTATTTTGTCTGGGTTTTGCGGGCACTCGCTTGGTGTTGTGAACCGTTCACTCAAAAATCTTATAAAAGAAGGATATATTGATAAGCATATGCGTCCAACTGATAAGGCCAATGCTGAACTTAAAATGAAAGCACCTAAAAATGCCATTATTTTAGCTGCTGGTTTTGGCATGCGCATGGTGCCTGTCAATATGGAAGTCCCCAAGGCTCTGCTTGAGGTTAATGGCGAACCGCTTATTGAACGTATTATTAAGCAGCTGCATGAGGTTGGGATTAAAGAAATTTATGTTGTTGTTGGCTTTATGAAAGAAAGGTTTGAGTACCTTATTGACGTATATGGTGTTGAACTTGTGGTTAATCCGGAATATGCATCAAAGAACAACTTATATTCAATGATGCTTGTATCAGAACATCTGTCCAATACATATATTGTTCCTTGTGATATCTGGTGTGACAGAAACCCATTCCGGCATAATGAACTGTATTCGTGGTATATGGTAAGTGATTTGATTGATGATGAAAGTTCTGTACGTGTAAACAGGAAGATGGAACTGGTATCAGTGCCTTCTTCTAAAGCTGGCAATTCAATGGTTGGAATCAGTTATCTTTTAGAGGAACAGGCAGGGGTAGTCCGTGGGCGTATTGCACATCTTGCAGGGGATGCACAGTATGATGGCTCATTCTGGGAGGAGGCACTATATGGTAAGGACCGCATGATTGTACAAGCAAGGGTTGTCCACTCTTCATATGTGGTGGAGATTAATACTTATGAACAGTTACGTGAGCTTGATAGTGATTCCAGACAGCTCAGGTCGGATGCAATTTCTGTTATTTCCAAAGTGCTTAGTGTAAAAAGGGATGAAATTATTGATATCACAGTGTTAAAAAAAGGAATGACAAACCGTTCGTTTTTGTTTACCTGCCAGGGAGAAAAATATATTATGCGGATTCCGGGTGAAGGGACAGGGCAGATAATTAACCGTGCACATGAGGCAGATGTTTACCAGACAATCAAAGGAAAGCAGATTTGTGATGATATCATTTATATTAATCCGCAAAATGGATATAAAATTACAAAATTTATGGAAGGAGCACGGACATGTAAGCCGGATAATGATACTGATATTGAAAAATGCATGAAATGTTTACGTACTTTTCATGGTTTAAGTTTGAAGGTAAAATATGAATTTGATATATTCCAGCAGATTAATTTTTATGAATCTCTCTGGGATGGGAGGGCTTCTGTCTATAAGGATTATAAAAAGACGAAAGAGAGGGTTTTTTCTCTTAAAACATATATTGATGCCAATGCAGGACAGAAAGTGCTTTCCCATATTGATGCTGTCCCTGATAATTTCCTGTTTATAAAAAATAGCTCTGGCGAAGAGGAGATACGTCTGATTGACTGGGAGTATGCAGGTATGCAGGATCCACATGTGGACATTGCAATGTTTTGTATATATTCAATGTATGACAGACACCAGACAGACCATCTGATACAGGCATATTTTACAGAGGGCTGTCCAGATAATATCCGCATCAAGATTTATTGTTATATTGCAGCTTGTGGGCTTCTCTGGAGTAACTGGTGTGAGTATAAACGTAACTTAGGCGTGGAATTTGGTGAGTATTCTTTACGCCAGTACCGCTATGCCAAAGATTATTATAAAATTGTCCAGAATGAGCTGGAAATATTGGAAAGAAAGGATAACATAAAAAATGCATAAAGTAAAAAGGGCTATTATTATGGCCGCTGGGACTGGGAAACGGATGCGTCCTGTTACATTTGAAATACCAAAACCATTAGTCAGTGTAAATGGAGTCCGGATGATTGATACTATAATTCATGGACTTCACGCAAATGGTATTCAGGAAATATATGTAGTCACAGGATATTTAAAAGAGAAGTTTTATTGTCTTGAGAAAGAATATCCAGGTATTTATTTAATTGATAATCCTTATTATGATATATGTAATAATATTTCATCACTGTATGTTGCAAGGGAATATATTGGGGATGCCATTATACTGGATGGTGACCAGATTATTTGCAATGATTCTGTTTTATCACCGTATTTTGAACGGTCAGGTTATAATGCAGCCTGGACAGATGCTCCAACGGATGAATGGCTTCTGACAGTAGAAAACGGAATAATCACACACTGCAGCCGGACTGGCGGCAGATATGGATGGCAGCTGTTTAGCGTTTCCCGCTGGACGGCTGAAGATGGAAAAAAGCTGGAATATCATCTGGAAATGGAATTTAATGAAAAACAAAATCGGCAGATTTACTGGGATGATGTGGCTATGTTTTATTATCCTGGACAATACCAGTTAGGAATTTATGAGATGCACAAAGGTGACATCATTGAAATAGACGGTCTTAGGGAACTTGCCAGTCTGGATGCCGGTTATCAGAAATATATAGACAATAAAGACGATGGAGGAATCTGCCATGACAAATAAAACACCATACAATAAAGAGAATGGAAAAGTAGATTATATGATAACATTAATTCCATTTACAATAGTTATAGTTCTTAGTATATTATTTTTTCTTATGCCAGAACAGTCAAATGTTGTATTAAGCCATATACGTTTTTTCTTAGGTGATACATTTGGGGTATACTATCTGGTTATTGGGCTGGGCGTGTTTTTGGTATCATTATTCCTGTCTGCATCAAAGTATGGAAATATTGTTCTTGGTAAGCCAGATGAAAAACCAAAGTATTCATTTTTTGCATGGGGCAGTATGATGTTTACTTGTGGTCTGGCAGCAGATATTCTTTTTTATTCATTTTCTGAGTGGGTTATGTATGCAGCAAATCCGCATATTTCCGAACTTGGTGGTATACAGGAATGGGCAGGTGTATTCCCTGTTTTCCATTGGAGTTTTATTCCATGGGGATTTTACCTGGTACTGGCTGTAGCATTTGGTTTTATGCTGCATGTAAAAAAGAGGAACAGACAGAGGTATTCTGAGGCCTGCCGTCCTATACTTGGAAAACATACAGATGGTTTTGCTGGGCGTATTATAGACCTTCTTGCAGTATTTGCTTTACTTGCAGGAACTGCAACAACATTTAGCGTTGCCACTCCTTTAATGGCAGGTATTATTGGGGAATTGTTTCATATAGAAACCAGCAGGACAATAGTCACAGTTATTATTCTTTTGCTTACATGTGCTGTTTATACTTATTCATTGCTTCATGGATTTAAAGGAATTAGTATTCTTGCTAAAATCTGTATTTATATGTTTTTTGGATTGATTATTTTTGTTCTGGTCTTTGGTGGTAAGGCAGGATATATTATTGATACAGGTTTTGAATCATTAGGCAGGATGGTACAGAACTTTATTGGGCTTTCTACTTATACAGACCCGGTAAGAAGCACTAACTTTGCACAGGACTGGACAATTTATTATTGGGCTTACTGGATGGTATGGTGTGTTGCAGCTCCATTTTTTATAGGCAGTATTTCAAGGGGCAGGACTATAAGGCAGACTATTCTTGGCGGATATGTGTTTGGCGTTGGCTCTACTATTGTAAGTTTTATCGTTCTTGGAAACTATTCATTGGGACTCCAGACATCTGGTGCTGTAGATTATATAACACAATATCAGGCAGATGGAGATGCATACTCTATGATTATTAATATAATAAAAACATTGCCATGTGCGCCATTAGTTCTGGTAGCAGTGCTGCTTACAATGGTAGCATTCTATGCAACATCCTTTGATTCGATTGCATATACAGCTTCATGTTACAGTTATTATAAATTAGAAGATAACAGACAGCCACACAAAATACTGCAGCTTATGTGGTGTATTTTGTTGATTATCCTTCCTATTGCATTGGTATTTTCAGAAAGTTCTATGAATAACCTGCAATCTGTAAGCATTGTAGCTGCTTTTCCCATTGGAATAGTTATGATTATAATTATATGGAGTTTTCTGAAAGATGCTAAAACATATATTCAAAATTGAAATAATATAAGCTATATAGACGGTGATTAATTATTACTAAAATCTACTTGCATTTTCTTCTAAATAATA
>DKXQ01000036.1 GCA_002493085.1 Lachnoclostridium sp. UBA7122 | reverse complement strand
CCAGGTAAAGTTACACTATCCACCCATTAAAAAGGAGTGCTTATGATTTACTATACAACATTTGGACAGCTGCAAAAAAATCTGAAAGAATATTTTGAACAGACAGGCAAACGCATGCAGTTTCCTGAAATAACAAATTACCTTTACCGGAAAGGCAAATTATCCTTAGAACGGCCTGACTCTTCCCATGCTAAAGTTGTTTTTGATTCAATGTCTGATGATGAATTTGAAAAAGTCATGGATGCAACTATAGTATCAGTTACACCATCTTTTGAGGAGCTTCCGCGCAAGGTAGAAGAAAAGGATATTATACCTGATAATAAAGATGTATTTGTTATACGGCATCCCCGGTATACACGTCCGTTCTTGCATTCACATGATTACTTTGAAATTGATTTTGTGTCCTCTGGCTCATGCAATTTCTTCTTTGAAAAGGAATCACGTGTATTAAGTAAAGGAGAACTTTGTATTATAGCCCCTGGCTCAGACCATGACCTTCTTATCAATGATGACAAATCCATGGTTTACTGTATTATGATTAGAAAAAGTACATTTGATACTACATTCTTTTCACTGCTTTCACAGAAAGACCTGCTGGCACAGTTTTTTCATAATATACTGCTTGGAAACAGCCAGCCTAACTATCTTCTGTTTTTTGTAAAAGACACCACGCAGATAACGGTTATACTAAGACATGCATTTATGGAATGTTACAAGCATGATTTATATAGCAATGTCTGCTGTATAAGCTGGATAAATCTAATGTTTGTGGAATTGCTGCGCAACTACAGCCAGACACTCCAGTTTTACAATTACCAGATGGGGTCTGGTTTTTCACTTGTGTTACAGTATATACAACATAATTACCGCACTGTAACTTTATCTTCGCTGGCACAGTTTTTCCACTACAGTGAACCACATTTGTGTACCCTTATCAAACAGAACACCGGATGCAAGTTTACTGCTTTGATTAAGCATCTGCGCATGTCAGATGCAGTAAAACTCTTAGGCAATACAGACTTTAAAGTAGGTGAAATCGCTGAACGTGTTGGTTATAATTCTGCTGACCACTTTTCCAGGGTGTTCCGCCAGACTTATGGTGTACCACCGCAGGAATACAAGAAACTCCACCAGGCTGGAACTGGCAGCAGCAATAATTAACAGGCTGAAAAAAGCCAGCTCTTTTCTTTTATAAAGAACTGGCTTCTTACAGTTAATCTTTATGCTCTGTAGCCATTTTAGCTTTCATCTTCTCAATCTCTGGGAAGTATTTTTTAAGCGGATAGAAAATCATAATTACAAGGATAACAACTGAAACAAGTGCAGGTACTAAAAAACGTACAACATTAGTACCAGTAACAGCACTTTGTGACTGGCCAAACGGTCCAAGTGTTGCATCAAAGTTACAAATAGCAAGAATTGCAAGCACACCTGAGTTTGTAATAGTATTGCCGCACTTCTGTGCAAAACCTTTTACAGATGAAACGATTCCGTTAAGCTGTTTGCCCTCTTTTAGCATTATAAAGTCGATTGTATCATTTACAAGCACGTTTACAAGTGCATTTACCATAGCACCTACTGCTGTAGCAATAAATGACAGTACACAGCAGTACATAAAGTTAAGCCGTCCTGTAAAGAACAGTATCAGATAACATGCGATTGTAAGTATCTGTGAAACAATGATTGCTTTATATCCTGTTCTAAACTTCTTTAAGAAGATTGGCATTAAAAACATCATGGAAATCAATGCACCAACTGAGATAAATCCCATGTATGTAGAAATAGTGCCGCCAATTGTCGCCCCGATAGCAGCTTCATCCATCGTTTCAAAGTTTACTCTCGTTGGAGCCATAACATACTGTGCATAGTAAACAGAAGAAGTAAACATAAAGCCATAAGAAACAGCGGCCAGACACCATGCAAGCATAACCGGCCAGATTTCTTTATGGCGGAATACGTAAATTAACTGCTTAAGCCCTCCATTCTCATCCTTTGGTGCAACATAGCGCTCTTCTGAGGTCTTAAATAATCCCCAGAAAGAAATAATAGCAAATACAGCATATATACACATTAATGTGCGGTAGCTTCCAAATATTTCTACAAGCTGTGTAGAGAAAGTAGAAGCAATCGTAAACATCAGTGCGCAGACACCTGCACCTTTTGCTAAAACACCATTGCGCTCTTCATCATCAAGTGTCATAGCTGGAAGTATTGCCATCTGCGGCATAGTGTATGCTGTCACTATCATGCCATAGAACATATATGTAATACATACATAGACACACTTAGCAGTAACACTTCCCTGTATAAAGCCAGGATTGCTGAAAAGCAGGAACATATCTACCAGCAGAAAGACCGGCGTAAAGGTAAACCATGTGCGGTAACGCCCCCATCTTGGATTACAGGAGTCACATATAACACCCATAATCGGGTCATTAATTGCATCCCATAAAGAACAAATCAGCAGTATAACTGATAACTGCGCTGCCGTAATGCCAATAGTTTCCTGTACATACAGTGAAAAATATGTAGAAATCGTTGCTGCTATTGCCATTGCGCCACCGTTTACAGATGTTGCGTGAAACCATACAAAACCTTTGCTAAGACCTTTCTTCTTCAGTTCATTACTCATATTTATCTCTCCTCTCCATAAGATTTATTTAATTATATTAAAATATTTTTTATAAATCCATGTTATATATT
>DKXQ01000089.1 GCA_002493085.1 Lachnoclostridium sp. UBA7122 | reverse complement strand
CCAGGTAAAGTTACACTATCCACCACAGCAAACTGGCAGGATATCAAAAAGGAGAGCTTTTCTGCCCTCCCATAAGTCAAATACCCCGCAGCAAGCTGACGGGGCATCAATTTGTCTTTCGCAGCAGAGTTGCGGGGTATTTGACCCTTGCGGGCGCGCTCAGATGATGCAAGCAAGCTTGCACATCCTCACTTTGCCTTCGCAGGAATAAATTACTGCGGATTGGAAACACCACCTAGTTATCCCTGAAAGTTTTTAGAAGCTATCCTGTCTACAAGCTGGCTCATCTGCTCTTTATAATTTGCAAGTTTTTTTTCTGTAGCCAGATTTCTTTCATAATCTTTTGTGCTCATTTTCGTGTCATTATTATTAATACTGTTTGCAGTGGTATTGTACACCTGTTTTTTATTGCCCTTATCCATTATAATCCTCCTTTTTGACTTATATCCGGCCTGGCACCAGTATTATAACCTTATGCCAGATTATAATGCAGGAAGATTTAGCAATAATTACATATATTACAATTTTTATTATGAATATGAAACTTTTGCTTTGCAGACAATAATAAAGCTATTAGCCAGAAAGGAGGATTTTATGGATAGCCGCCATCTGCTTAAAACACTTGCTATACTTACAATAATAACAGCTATTGTATGCCTTTCACTTAAGTTTATACTTCCGCTTGTATTTCCATTTATAATTGCATATTTATTTTTGAGAATGTTACTGCCTGTTATTAACTTTTTAAGAAAGAAGTGCGGACTGCCTGTGTGGTTTTCATATGGAAGTACACTTACTATATTTTTTGTTTCAGCTTCTGGTGCTTTTTCATTAATTGTGTGGCTTATATGCAGGCAAATACAGCTTTTAATAAATAATTTTCCTGTCTACTACCAGCTTTACAGCAGTTTTTTCTATAGCTGTCTTAAAAAGTGCTGCCACTGTGTTGACTACTATCTTAGTGTACAGGATGGAACTACACTAAATTTTGCCAATGAAAAAATTGCACTTTTACAAACAGGATATGTTGATAAACTTCTAAATAATGCAGGACAGATATTTTCGGGCTGTATTAATATATTTACACATGTTATAGCCATTATATTTATAATACTGGTCAGTATGATTGTTCTGTGCAGGGATATAGACCGTATCCACAATCTATATGCTAAAAACAGGTTTTATCCACATATTCATAAAATAATGCACACACTTAAAGAAACAGGCCTTGGATATCTTAAATCACAAGGCATAATAATATGCACAAACTGGTTTGTATGCAGCCTGGCATTTATGCTAATCAAAAATCCGTACTTTGTGCTTATAGGGCTTTTAATTTCACTTATTGATGCACTCCCTATTCTTGGCAGCGGCCTGGTTTTATGTCCTGTTGGCATATATTATATATTTCACAGTAATTTCGCCTGTGCAGCTATCCTTTTTATTGCATATATTATAACAATATTTGTAAGGGAAATACTTGAGGCAAAACTGCTTGGCAACAATATGGATATTCTTCCATTTTTTATGCTGCTTTCAATATATATAGGGCTTAAACTATTTGGGGTCAGCGGAATAGTGCTTGGACCATTTGCAGTAGTTATAATACGTACAATTTATGAAACATTTGCAGACTCATAAAACAAAGCAGACAGATGTGCATATTAACATCAGTTAAAGTATACAAGTTCTTCATCAGGCTTTTCTGCTGGAATTATCTCTTCTGCGTAAAATACAGGCCCCTCTTCACCATATTCATCCATATATTTGTATTCCAGGCGTGCTGTAACCGTCACATATTGTTTATTTTTATACTCTTCCCAGCTGTCTGCTTTGCACAAAAATCCCATATATTGTACATCATCGGCACAGCATGTCATGGCAAACCTTCCAAATACCACAAATCCCTGTGGCAATCCTGATGGCTTTTGTATCATTCCTGTTACTTTTAATGTCTTGCCATCATAATTTTCCTGGTGTTCAGACATATCTATATACCAGAGTCCAAAATCGTCATTTGATATATCTATCACTTCTGCATTTATATCAAATGGCAGTTCTTCTTTCATCTCATAGAAAGCATCATCTTCTGATTCATATACAATCTGTACTGCCGGATTTACTGCTTTTATGCTTCCCCTTATTGCAGTTTTATTCGTTTTTTCTACAGTACATCTGTTTACTATGACCATCTGTGCCATTTTAAAGTGTTCTACCATCATAGATGGCATATTTTTCATATATAGTAAAAATGTTTCATCATTGGCAACATCTAAGGTCTGGAATATCACTTCACTGTCAAAACATATTTCTTCAAGTTCATCACAGAGTTTTGGTATATGTGCCACTGGCCACATACCATTATATTCTATAATTATTCTGTCAGGCCTGTGTTTTTTCAAAAACTTCTTTATAACTTCACCACAAAATGCCTCTTCATCTTCAATATATTCACAGACTGCTTTTCCTCTGTTAAGAATATCCTGCGTATACTCTTCTTCCCCTTCTTCACACGCAAGTATCAGAGTCTTTACATCATCATACATATCATCTGTTATAAGGTCACAGATAAGGCTTGTTTTTCCTGCCTCAAGAAAACCCATAACGACATATACCATCATTTCTTTTTTCTTTCTTTTAAACATATATGTCTCTCCTGTTATATTACATGAAATAGCTCTTTAATAGCATTTTCATCTAATTTTGAACCTATAACACATACCCTGCCTGTAAAGTCGGCAGTACCTCTTCTAAGTTCTGTCTCTTCTGGCACAAGGTCAAAGTGAAACCACTTGCCCTCAGCTGGTGCTACTATTCCTTTCGCACGCAGCACTTCACCATAGCTGCTGCCTGTAGAAAGTTTATTGAGTATATCCTTAAGCTCTTCCTCTGTAAATTTATGTGCTGTCTCTATGCCCCAGCTTGTGAATACCTCATCTGCATGGTGATGGTGATGTCCTTCATGTCCATGCTCATGACAGTGGCACTCTTCACCGTCTGCATGGTGGTGGTGATGTCCTTCATGTCCATGCTCATGACAGTGGCACTCTTCACCATCTGCATGGTGGTGGTGATGTCCTTCATGTCCATGCTCATGACAGTGACATTCTTCACCATCTTCATGATGGTGATGGTGTCCATGTTCCATAACCAGCTCTTTTTCAAGTGAATTAACCTTTTCCATAGCTTCTAAAATTTTCCTGCCATCTATATCATCCCATGGCGTAGTAATTACTGATGCTTCCTCATTCTTTTCACGTATAAGTTTCAGACATGTATTAAGCTTGTCATCTGATATTTTTTGTGTCCTGCTAAGTATAATTGTCCCTGCATATTCAATCTGGTTATTATAAAATTCACCATAATTTTTCATATACATCTTACATTTTGATGCATCTACGACAACTGCAGTACTATTTATTTCAACAGAACTGCCTGTATTTTTTACTGCTTTAACAACATCTGAAAGTTTTCCTACGCCTGATGGCTCTATAATAACCCTGTCAGGTGAATATTTTTCGAGAACTTCTTTTAAAGCCTCACTAAAATCACCAACAAGTGAACAGCATATACACCCTGAGTTCATCTCTGTAATCTGTATGCCTGATTCTTTTAAAAATCCCCCATCAATTCCTATTTCACCAAATTCATTTTCAATAATAACCAGCTTTTCACCCTGGAATGCTTCTGCTATAAGTTTTTTAATCAAAGTTGTCTTACCTGCGCCAAGAAAACCTGAAATAATATCAATCTTTGCCATTTTTATATCCTTCCTTTCTAAAAATACTATAATACATATATTATACCAGACTTGTCAAATTTTAAATTCTGCCTTTGTCGCTTCATACATAGCTATGCTTGCCGCTATTGGCAGATTCAGGCTGTCAATCCCCGCTGAATGTGGAATAATGACAGATGTGCCTACTGATAAGAACTCATCTGGCAATCCTCTTGCCTCATTGCCAAATATAAGCGAAAACTTTCTGCCTGGCTTTAAATCGTGCAAGCTGGTTCTGGCATTAAGCATAAACGGATACAGTTCCCTGTTGCTGTATTTTACAAGATATTCATTGAAACTGTCAAAATATTCATATTCTGATGAAAATACAGCGCCCATTGATGCCCTTACAACTTTTGGGTTAAATATATCAGCAGCCTCACGTATCACAGCTATCTGGTCCAGTCCAAAACCCAGTGCACTTCTTAAAATTGTACCCATATTTCCAGCATCCGACGGATTGACAAGCACAATATGAGACCTGTCATCATTAAGCCCGCTTTCAAACTTCCTAAATTCACCTATTACATAACAGTTTTCTTTCTTCGACAATATATTAAATATTTTATCTGTATAAACTATATCAGCCTTTGCATCTTTGCACACAGACTCCAATTTACTTAATGTATCGCCTTTTTTCATTGCAGAATGTACATATACTTTATTGACATACTCTGGTTTGGACAAGAGCAGTTCAAAAGTAACTGTAATCCCAAGCGCATATGAAATGTTATCTTCTTTATGGTATCTTTTATATCCTGCCACACCATGCCTCCATATAAATTTTATTCTGCATATTGGAAAAAGAGAGGGCATAAAACCTCTCTTATACATTAAAAAGTATATCTACTGATAAATTACCAATCTCCGAAGAAAATGGTATACTTAACAGTTCCCTGTCATCGTTTACGTACTGTCCGCCAGTATAGTATAAAGGCGGTGTAATATATATAATATTGCTGTTGTTGTTTGTAAATACTGTAGCAGCATTGCCAGCTATCATATTTCCAAGTTCAGCAATGGCACTCTGTCCCAGTCTATCTATTGTCCCATCTGCGTCTTGTGCCATAACCAGCCTTGAAACAATTCCAAGTGCTGTATTATGGTTTATGTTTAATATAAGCAGCCCATCTTTAAAACCTGACAAAAAGCCTATCCTGACCAGTGAACTGTCTGGCAGATATACGCCTTTTTTTAATACTGGTTCACCCGCTTTAAAATCAAGCATACACATTTCTTTCATAATTTTACATACCGAAAGAATAAAGGAATTAACATGTTCGGTTGTCACTACATCACCTTCCTTATGCTGCAATACTTTCCTCTAAATACAATAAAATCATATACCGTTTGCATCTTTATGTCAAGTTTGGTATCTACGCCGATAGTGTAACTTTATCTGGGTATATGAAAGCTTAAATATATTGTGCTATTTTCAAATACGATATCATATATGGACTCTGGCATGGCAATTTCAAAGTTCTTACAACGGCCAGCCCGCTCCCTCTTCAATGGGAACACGCAGTGGTGCATAAAGCCTCAAAATAC
>DKXQ01000155.1 GCA_002493085.1 Lachnoclostridium sp. UBA7122 | reverse complement strand
GGATATCTCTGGTTTTACACATGGCATAGGCTGGTGTGCACCACAGCAGGGTGCTTGTAAGCTTACTCTCAATGTAAAAGAAGGTGTTATCCAGGAAGCTTTAGTTGAGACTATCGGATGTTCAGGCATGACACACTCTGCAGCTATGGCCGCTGAAATCCTTCCAGGACGTACAATTTTAGAAGCACTTAATACTGACCTGGTTTGTGATGCTATCAACACAGCTATGAGGGAACTGTTCTTACAGATTGCATATGGACGTTCACAGTCAGCATTCTCAGAAGATGGCCTTGCTATAGGGGCTGGTCTTGAAGACCTTGGCAAAGGACTCCGCTCCCAGGTTGGCACAATGTATGGTACATTAAAGAAAGGCCCGCGTTACCTTGAAATGGCTGAAGGTTATGTTACAGCAATTGCTCTTGACGCAGATGATTTAATCATTGGTTACAAGTTCGTTAGCCTTGGAAAGATGACAGACTTCATCAAGAAGGGCGATGACCCTAATACAGCATGGGAAAAAGCAAGTGGCCAGTATGGCCGTGTCGCTGATGCTGTTAAGCTCATTGACCCTAGAACAGATAAGGAAATCGAAAAATAATATAAAGGAGGCAACGAATAATGGCATTATTTGAATCATATGAAAGAAGAATTGATAAGATTAATAGCGTATTAAACAGCTATGGTATTGCTTCTCTTGAAGAAGCTGAAAAGATTACAAAGGATGCTGGGCTTAATGTTTATGACCAGGTTAAAAGCATCCAGCCAATCTGTTTTGAAAATGCATGCTGGGCGTATACAGTGGGCGCAGCTATCGCAATTAAAAAAGACTGCCGCCGTGCCGCTGACGCTGCTGCTGCAATCGGTGAAGGTTTACAGTCATTCTGTATTCCTGGCTCTGTTGCTGATACACGTAAAGTAGGGCTTGGCCATGGTAACTTAGGAAAGATGCTTCTTGAGGAAGAAACAGACTGCTTCTGCTTCTTAGCAGGCCATGAGTCATTTGCAGCTGCTGAAGGTGCTATTGGTATCGCAGAAAAGGCTAATAAAGTACGTAAAAAACCTCTCCGTGTTATACTTAACGGTCTTGGAAAAGATGCTGCACAGATTATTTCCCGCATCAATGGCTTTACATTTGTTGAAACAGAATATGACCCTTATACAAATACAGTAAAAGAAGTTTTCCGTAAATCATATTCAGATGGTTTACGTTCCAAAGTAAACTGCTATGGCGCTAATGATGTATGTGAAGGTGTTGCAATTATGCATAAAGAAGGTGTAGATGTATCAATTACTGGTAACTCTACAAACCCTACACGTTTCCAGCATCCAGTAGCAGGTACATATAAGAAAGAATGTATTGAACAGGGTAAAAAGTACTTCTCTGTAGCTTCAGGTGGTGGCACAGGACGTACACTCCATCCTGACAATATGGCTGCTGGCCCTGCTTCATATGGTATGACAGATACACTTGGACGTATGCACAGTGATGCACAGTTCGCTGGTTCATCTTCAGTACCTGCACACGTTGAAATGATGGGACTTATCGGTGCAGGCAATAACCCAATGGTTGGCATGACTGTTGCTGTTGCTGTTGCTGTACAGGAAGCTGCTGACGCAGGAAAGTTCTAAGAAATGGCATAAAAATGCAGTAATTATGGGAGTAAACCAGATGTGGTTTTGTCTGGTTTGCTCTTTTTCTGGCTGTGTTGACTGTTATTCCTGCCAGAAAACTGACGTTTTTGCCAAAAAATTTGTTTTATCTGCAAAAAAGGTATATAATGTTTTAGCGGCAGAGCGCCATAAGAGGAGGGTCTGGCTATTATGATAAAGACAATTAAAGGAAAAATCATACTGCAGACAGCAGTGTACCTGGTTTTAACAATTATTGTATGTGAAGCAGTGTCTGTAAATGCACTGCAAAGCAGTATGACAGCACAGGCAGAAAACTATGTCAGAATGGAAGCAGCAGATAATGCAAAAGTAGTAGACCAATGGCTTAATGAACAGTTAAATATTGTACATACTATACGTAATGCTATCGCATATATGGATACTAAAGATGCAGATACAATTATGAATTATCTGGAAGCAAATTTAGCAGAAAATGAAAATGCATTGATGTACTATTTATGCTTTGGTTATAATGGCGGGGTATTTCCAGCAGACCATTCCACACTTGACCTGGACCCGGTTACAAGAGACTGGTGGCAGCAGGCAGTTGCAAAAAATGGATTAATCTGCACCACGCCCTACAAGGACTTTGCAAGCGGGCAGATGATTACAAGCATCGCTGAACCACTTACAATCCAGGGAGAACAGGCTGTCCTGCTTGCAGATATCACAATTGATACACTTGCACAGTTAGTAGCCAGTGTAGGAAGCGATGAAAATATACAGGGATTTTTACTTGATGCTGATGGCAATGTCATTGCACATGAAAATGAAGCTTTTTTACCAAATGAAGATGGCAGTACTGTACTTAAGGATGCACTTGGAGCGGATATTGAAAATATATCTGAAATTAAAGATTATGATGGTGAAATGAAATTTATAAGTACAGCAAAAATAGATGTAACTGGCTGGACATTTGGCATTATGGAATTTAAATCTGTTGTAACAAAACAGATTGTGAAAAACATTATCATAGTTATTGCTGCAGGGTTTACAATAATGTCCATTATACTGGTCCTGATGTTTAACAGTATAAAGAAAAGCCTTATGCCACTGGAAAGCATGAAAATATTTATCAAAGATAAAATAATAGGTAAAGATAATTGTACTAAGCAGAAAAATGAAGTGACAGAAATCAGCTATCTGATTGATGAAATGAAAAACGGTTTCGTTACTGTAATCAGCCAGACAAAGGATGAGTCAGATGCTATACATTCCAAAATGAAAGATGCAAATAGCAAGGTTTCTTCTATAAGCAACAATATTATGGAAATCAGTGCTGTAATGGAAGAAACAGATGCTAATGTTAATACACAGACAGAAAGCATACAGCATATTAATGGAATATGCAAGGCATCAGAAAAAATTATCAATAACCTTGAAAATAATACCAGACAAATGGCGGCCAGGGCAAAGAAGGTTATGGAACGTATTGATATAATTGTCCCTGAATTAATAAAAGACAAAAGTAATGCTGTTGCTGTTGCACACAATAGCAGGAAAAAATTGCATAAAGCTATTGAAGGAACAAAAGTCACTGCCCAGATTGCAGAGGTTGCAACAGCAATACAGGAAATTGCATCACAGACCAGCCTGCTTTCACTAAATGCTTCCATAGAAGCAGCAAGGGCGGGCAATGCAGGCAATGGCTTTACAGTGGTAGCAGAAGAAATTAAAAAACTGAGTGAAGATACATCTGAGAAAATTGACGAAGTAAATGAACTGGTTTTAAAAGTACTGGACAGCGTACACCAGCTATCTGAAGAAAGTGATAAAGTTTTAGTATTTATTGATGGGACAGTTATGCAGGACTATGACAAATTAGAAATGCTGGCTAAAAACTATAAAGATGATGCTGGATATTATGCAAAAATAAGCAAAGAACTTGGGGAAAGCACAGAAGCAGTAAGTAATTCTATCCAAAATATTAATACAATATTTGATACAATTGGTGAGGCACAAAACCAGCTTTCACAAGCAGTTGGAAATGTCAATAAAAATCTGCAGCAGATTACATATTCAAGCGAAAATGTATCAGAGGAAACAAATGGAGTGCTTGACAGTATCAGGTCACTTAAGGGCACAATAAGCAGATTCCATGTATGATAATGCCAGGGACAAACGGGTTTTTCAGCGCCATTTTGCATGT
>DKXQ01000012.1 GCA_002493085.1 Lachnoclostridium sp. UBA7122 | reverse complement strand
GCCGGCAGCCGCTCCCGCTTGGATGAATCACGCAGTGGTGCATAAAATCTGATAAAACCAGATTTAAGCACCAGCGGATTCATACACTGCCTTTTGGAAAAATCTTTGAAATCTGCCAGAAAGTTTAATCTCTATCTGTCTTTTAGTAAAAAACTGTACAATATATCTAAGTTTTCATATATCCAGATAAAGTTATACTATTGCAACCAAAAAAGTAGCTAGAATATGTAATATAAGCAGGCCAATATTCTATAGAAAAGTGCATAAATACAAGCTTTTTAAGAAAAAACAAAAATAAAACTGTATCAAAAAGTGTACTTTTTGACACACGTCTTACAACAAGAACTTTACCATATTTTTTAAATTTATGCAACAAATTTTTATAATTATTTAAGAAAAATCTGACAATTTATTATTTTTACACATCAATAACATGAAAAAAAGCAAAGTATCAAAAAGTACACTTTTTGACACTGTTTGCTAACTGTAAAGTAACAGATATATAAATATAGATGCTGCATATAGTCTATATATTTAAACTTAACCTTAACGAAAAATAGCTTTATATGTTATGTGCTTTACAGTTAGTTACCATAATAAGGGAAAAGGAAGGAGGACAGCACGGCACTTTCTGTAAGCCATATTTTGAAACGAATACACAAAGTAAATTTAAAGGGGGAATTATATGCGGTTGACAAAAAAGAAACTATTAAAAAATACAGTTGCAAAAGTTATGGCGGTAGCTATGGCTGTTACTATGGTACCTGTACCTGCAGCTGCAAGTGCAGATAGTAGTACTACTACAGATACAAATAGTACTGGTCAGGAAAATAGTGATAATGCAACACCATCTGAAAAAGCAAATGATTTACCTATAGCTGATTCTGCAGGTGTTATTAAACTTGAGAGAGATACTGAACTTACTACAGATATTAAAATGAGCAATTGGTCTGCTTCAACTTCAGATAATCGTGTTCTTGACCTTGCTGGACACACATTGTCTTTTACTGGACTTAGCAGAATTGAAATAGACAATGGAAGTTTAACAATTCGTGATTCTTCAGGTAATAATTCTGGCAAAATCGATGGAACTACTAGAAATGATGATAACACTAGCGACAATGTAACAAAATCAGCTCTAATTTCTGTAAGTGGTAATGGCTCAGAAGTTACATTTGAAGGTGGTACAATTGATACTACTGGGTATGGTGGATATGGGATTTTGGCATCTAATGGCAGTGATGTATATATTAAAGGTGGCATCATTAACTCTAAATATTCGACTGTAAGCAATAATAATACATTAAAATCTGGAAATTTTTATATTTCAGGAGGAACATTAACATCAATAGAAGGTCCATGTATTTATAAAGCATCTCCTGGTAATTTATATATTGGTACAGATGCAAAAAAAGACACTCCAGCAGAGGAAAGTTTAGAAGATACTACAACTGATAATATTAAAATTACTGGTGGCATATCTGCACGTATGGGAAATATTAAAATTACTGGTGGCTATATTAAAGGATTAGGTAATAATATTGAATCACCTGCTAGTCCAGACAAGTATAACCAGCGGAATGGAAGTCCAAGTTTTGCAGATGCACTATTTGTTCTTGGAGGTACTTACGAGGGAGACGAATCAAGCTCAGGTAGTGGTGCTGTTAATGATTTAACACTTACTATTACAGGCGGAAAATTTGAGACAGTGGATGAGAAAGGAAGTCCTGTAACAATTTATGATTTTGCCAAAGTTCAACAGAAAACAACAATTAATATTAGTGGTGGTGAATTTATTAATGGAACTGGAAAGTCAGATTATCTTCCTTCTGCGGGCACAAATGATAAAAGTAACGATAAACGCAAGTCTTTTGATATTTTGCCATTAAATGAAATTCTTCCTGATGATGCAGCGTTACAGGAAGCTAAAAATAATAATTACGCCAACGAGAATATAAACAATATTAAAGATGACAGTATAAAAATTACAGGTGGTGAATTTCATAAAGGAGTAGCTTCTAAATATGTTAAATCATTAGATGAACCATACTGTTCTGAAAAAAAACCAGGTGCAGATACTGGCGATATACAAATTACAAAACATAGTTCTGCCGATTTTAAGGATGAAGAGTTAAAAGAAGCTGTAGACAAAAATAATAATGGTCATGTGGCATATAAATATTGTGAAAATTGTAATAAAAAATATTATAAAGATGATAATGTTACTGATGATGATTTAGCTCTTTATTATCTTTCTGCATCTGTTACTGGTCATGTAGTTGCAGAGTTTAACAATAACAAGATTAATAGCTGTTATGGAACGCTTCAAAAGGAAACACTTACTATAACCCCGGAAGATGGTTATAATTTTGTTGATGCACCAACGGTTACTATAGATGATAAAGATACTACAGTCAAAACCAATGGCAGTGGTAACAAATATACATGTGCTATTAATGCTAAAACTGTTATACCATTAGGTGCACATACTATTAAAATAACGGCTGCTACGAAAGGAATAGATTATTCGCTTACGGTTGATGCTTCTTCTTTAAAGAATGCAACTGCAAAGCTTGCAAATGATAAGTTAAATATAGAAGGTACTACTACATTAACGATAACACCAGATAAAGGGTATGCTTTTGCAACAACTCCTGTTGTAAATGCAGATGGTATAACAATCTCTGATCCAGTTATTGATAAAGGGATATATACATATACAATTACCAAGGTTACAAAAGACAGCACTATAACTGTAACCGGCCAGGATAACCTCATAAAATAAA
>DKXQ01000195.1 GCA_002493085.1 Lachnoclostridium sp. UBA7122 | reverse complement strand
CATTTCTTTTACAAGGTCGTGCTTTGGTGTCCTCGCTTCGGTTTCATACTGTGCCATGCGGACATCAGAGGTCTTTCCAAGAAAACCGAGGATTTCGCCTAGCTGTTTCTGTGTCATGCCTTTTCGGTTGCGGAAAAAGCGGATACGTTTGCCGATTGCCATACTAAAACCTCCGTTCTATTGTGTTGGATTCAGTATAACATGGCACAACAGGAATAGCAAGAATAACTTAAATAAAAAAAGTTAATATTTTAAAAAAAAGCACTTGACTTAACGGAATTTATTTAGTATTATAATAATACAACTTAAACAAAAAAAGTTAATAAGTGAAAGGAGTGTATCAAAATGACAGAAAAATCATTTATGACAGTGGAAGAAGTGGCAGCAGAATTAAGAGTGTCAAAGTCAAAAGCCTATCAGATTGTAAGAGAGTTAAATGCAGAAATGCAAAAGCTTGGTTATCTTACTGTAGCAGGACGTGTAAACACTACATTTTTTCATAAAAAAGTATGTTACAGCGAATAGAAGGGAGATGACTTAGATGGCTGTATATAAGGATAATGCTACAGGAACATGGCGTGTAATCTATCGTTTTACTAATTGGAAAGGCGAAAGAAAACAAACACAAAAGAGAGGTTTTGCAACCAAGCGTGAGGCACAGGCATGGGAACATGAGATAATGCTTAAACAGGGCGCAAAGCTTGATATGACTTTCGGCAGTTTTTTTGAAATTTATGAATCTGACAAAAAACAGCGTGTAAAGGAAAGCACATGGGAATCAAAAAGTCATGTAATACGAACAAAGATTTTACCATACTTTGAAAATCGCAAAATTGCGGAGATTGAGGCAAAGGATGTAATTGCATGGCAAAATGAGCTAATGGCATACCGAAACGAGAAAGGCAAGCCTTATTCAGCAGATTATTTAAGAACGATACACGCACAGCTTACCGCAATTTTTAATCATGCAGTAAACTTTTACAATCTGCCTTACAATCCAGCAAGGCGAGCAGGAACGATAGGAAACGAAATACCAAAAGAAATGAATTTTTGGACAAAGGAAGAGTATCTTAAATTTTCCGAAGCAATGATGGACAAACCACGCTCTTATTATGCGTTTGAAATGCTTTATTGGACGGGAATCCGTGAGGGCGAACTTCTTTCGCTTTTTAAATCTGACTTCAATTTTCAGGAGCAAACAGTCACAATTAGCAAGACATTTCACCGTTTTAAAGGACGTGATATTATTACAAGTCCAAAAACAAAAAAGAGCAATCGCACAATTAAGATGCCTGCGTTTCTCTGTGAAGAGATGCAGGAATATATCAATATGTTGTACGACATTAAGCCAGATGAACGTATATTTGCGTTTACAAAATCCTATCTCAATCATGAAATGGAACGAGGAGCGAAACAGGCAGGTGTAAAGAAAATCCGTATACATGATATTCGTCATAGTGCAGTTTCACTTTTAATCAATATGGGGTTTTCAGTATTGGCGATTGCGGAACGTATGGGACATGAAGCAGAAAAAATAACTTATAGGTATGCACATTTGTTTCCTACAGTACAGACGGAAATGGCAGAGAAGCTTGAAATGGAGCGAATGACAAAGGAGGATTAGTAGTAATGAAAAGAATACTGGATTATAAGGGAAGATGGCGTAACCATACAGTAGCATTTAGGGTATCTGATGAAGAAGCAAAACTGCTCAATAATCTGGTGGCATTGTCAGGTCTAACAAAACAGGACTACATTACAAGGCGGCTATTATGCCGGGATGTTGTAGTACAGGGAAATCCAAGAGTTTATAAGGCATTAAAAAATCAGATGGCAGCAATCTATGAAGAATTGAAACATCTGGAAAGCGTAAGTCCAGACAATGACGAACTACTCTATACGTTACAGGTAATTGCTATCACATTAAACGGTCTGAAAGGAGAGAATGAATGACAGGAAAAAAGAAAACGACTGCTCCTGTATCATCTGTTGGCGCAGATGAGGAACAGCCTATTAAAAAAAATCGTACTGAAATTATAACAAATAAAAAAACACAAATCAATCTGCAAGCCACGACTTTTTATGATTTTAATACAAATTGTCAGGAAAAAATTGGGCATAGTAATGAACTTCAAACTGTTTCCATGACGGAATTGTACGATACAGTTTATCCATCAAGAACACCTATTGTTGACGGCTTTTTGTATAGTGGCACTTATCTTTTTGTAGGAGCACCGAAAGTTGGAAAGTCTTTCTTTATGGGTCAGCTTGCCTATCATGTAGCAATGGGACTTCCGCTGTGGAATTATTTAGTCCGCAAAGGAACAGTATTATATCTTGCTTTAGAAGATGATTATGCAAGACTTCAGCGACGACTTTCTGTCATGTTTGGTATGGAATGTACAGATAATCTATATTTTGCAACACAGGCAAAGACATTGAATGAGGGATTAGACAAGCAGTTAGAGAAATTTTTAAAAGAGCATAAAGATGCAAGGCTAATTATTATTGATACTCTCCAGAAAGTACGGGAAATTGGCGGTGACAGATATAGTTATTCCAATGATTATGATATTGTGACAAAGTTAAAATCATTCAGTGACAAGTATAATATCTGCTTGTTGGTAGTTCATCATACACGTAAGCTTGAATCTGATGACAGCTTTGATATGATTTCTGGAACAAATGGTTTGCTTGGTGCAGCAGATGGGGCATTTATCATGCATAAAAAGAAACGAACTGACAATTTTGCTGTGCTTAATATAGTAGGACGTGACCAGCCAGACCAAGAATTAATAGTAGAATTTGACAGAGAGCGTTGTATTTGGAAATTCAAAAAGGCAGAAATGGAACTGTGGAAGCAACCACCAGATTTAGTATTAGAAGCAGTGGCAGCTTTACTTAGTCCAGAGATGCCAAAGTGGAGCGGTACTTCTTCTGAATTACTTGCGGCATTGCCAGAACTTGGATTGAAGCCAAATACTTTATCAAGAAAGTTAAATTGCTGTAAAGGACGATTACAGGAAGAATATGGCATTAAATATGACCAGCAGCAAAGAACTAGCGACAAGAGAACTATTTCGTTAAAACTGATTCAAGAGGTCGAATGACGATTATGACGGTAATGACGATATTTTCATGTACAGGTATGGTAGCAAAAATACCGTCATAATCGTCATTATCGTCATTAGAAAGGAAAATACATGAAAAATGTAATGATTCCCTATGATTTATTTGTACTACTGCTTCGCTGTCATCTATTAGAAGATAGTAGTTGTGTAAATGAGATTAAGCAAAACTTAGAACAAAAATTAGATTCTTTAGTGCGCCATGAATTGTATACAAAATACAAGACCGCACCTACACAGGAAGAACGAGAAAAAGCCAGACAAGAATATCTTAACAAAATAGGAATATCAGACGATTTTCGATGGTAAATGTTTCATTGATAATAGACAGGAGCGTGACACGCCTCTGTAATAACAGATAATGAGAAAGGTGTGATTTTATGATAATTCAGCCAGAATGGGGAACACGGGATGTAAACAAATATTTTTATGAAAATGAAGCTCGAAGAATTGCGGCGCTTAATGAAATATTTGGTGATATAAAATTGACTGCGGCAGAAATGCAGACATTGATATGGTTATGTGGATGGGATGAAAGCACGTTAGAAAATATACTTTCTGCTATCCGAAAAGCCATAGCAATGAAAACAAAATAGCCACTTTGTCCGTAAGGACAAAAAGGTTTTGCCCTCGGCAGAGCGCAAAGGCATCTTTTGATAGAGCGAAGCCTGTCAAAAGTGCTTTTGCGT
>DKXQ01000068.1 GCA_002493085.1 Lachnoclostridium sp. UBA7122 | reverse complement strand
TGCTTTATATATTTTAAGTTCTTTAAAATTATCATATCTAATATAAAGACTTTTAAGGTATCTTGCAAATCTTATTTTTTCAAACCTTGAGTTAAAAATATCATACCATTTATTTAATATTTTATTATTCAGAAAAAACAATGGTATCGTAGAAAGTATACATAAAGTAATGACGGTTTTACTGAAAGATAGTAATGTATATATAATTCCTAACACTGAAAAAATACTTTTTACAATTTGAACTAACGTTTGAAGTATACTAATACTCCTTTGAAATGATTCATTCATTGCTTTTTGGATATAGTTATATATTTCAACATTATCCATATCACTTAAAGATAAAGATTCTATTTTTATAAGAAGTTTTTTGGAAATAGTATAGTCAACATATGAACAGTATATATTTTGAACGTAATCCAATATCTGTTCTAGTAAATTATTTATTACAATGCATACTACAAAGGCTCCCAAACATAGCAGCGAATTTTTAAATCCAACATTTGAATGCGTAAACATAACTGTTGAAACATCAATAAAATTCCTCCATATAGTCAAATTAATTGGAACCAAAATGCCTAATAACATATTTATAAAAATAATAGACAAAAACATTCCTTTTGAAGATGAATATAACAATTTAAGCGTTTTTAGTATATATAATTTTCCTTTTCTCATCAAATAATCAACCTTTTATAATACCGTTTCAACCTTATTGATTTTATGTTTCACAAATTGGGCTTATTCTTTCCTTATGTTTAAACAAAACATGACGAATCATTTGATTTTTGTTCCAAACTTCCTTCTATATTGCTTCTCCACAAAGCAGCTTTTGTTGCAAGTATCCAAAGGTGTTTTTCGTATTTTTCATGCTAATAGTAAAATAAGAATAGAACATAAATAAATTCATTCTATGAAAATTTCTGCATTAATAACCTAATAATATACAATACTCTGCATGAAAAACCTCCTTTTTTATTTGTTGAAGCTGCACAAAAGTTATATCTTCTATTTTTACTATTACATCGCGAATTTGCTCATCATTTAACAAAAAATTCTCATTATAAATAAAATGATTTATAATATTGTTTATCGCATAATTTAAATCAAACAATCTATTGCTTTTCAAATGAAGAATTATTTCTCTTTTTGCCTGATATATATCACTTTCATTCAGTTCATATCCAGTAATTAAATCATAAATTTTAGCACCTATATTTTCTTCTCTGCTATCTATGCAAATAATTTCATACATGAATTTTTCACTAATACTCTTTTTCATAAAGGATATATCCATATTTGATAACACTTTATTTCCTATAATATATTCTAATATTGCAATGCATAAATTATATACATAATCTTCAATCGTAATTCTGTAATATATTTTCTGTTTACACAAATCTGAAATCAAATATTTCCCTGCCACTGATACCTTATGGCTTTTATTTTTAGCTTTTTGATGCTTTAAAGTTCTTACTTCTAGACTTTCATATGAATTCTGTAACAAAAAAAAACATTGAAAATCGCAATACTTATGTTTAAAGAACTTGGCAAACTCTTTATAATTTATCGAACATATTGAATCAACGTCCCCTAACGGAACATAATTTACATTGCCATTTGTTAAATAAGAATTGGCAATCACACTTTCCGAAATACACTTATTTCTGATTTTACACTCAGAAATTACTTCTGTTCTACTTTTTTCAAAATAATCTTGTCCTATATATAAATCTTTCTCTCTAACATCCAAGGCTTTAATAACATGGTTCAAGTTGATTTCATTTTCTGTAAACAAGATGTTGATTATTGTATACATATAGTCTGTATAACCAACACATCTAAAATTAACATCTCGAACCGCAGATAAATATTTATTTGATAATAATTTTATGTAAAAATGTTCGCATAAATGGCTAAGTCCATTTTTATCTCTTGGCTCGTCATTTGCTCCGCAAGTAATATATATACATAAACATCCCGTTGAATAATTTCCAGTTACACACATTATATTTTTCAATATCATAAAACTCACCTTATTTTATTATTTAACAATGAGAGGTCGAATTTGATAAACAAATTCAACCTCTCCGTTGTTGTGATCATGCTACAACATCGTGATTTGCCGTGTGATTTTCTGTGTTTCCGCTTCCACAAGCACACCCACAAGAGTTCCAAGGCAGCCATGTCCATGACTGTCCTTTGTCATAATTGTCTTCCTGAACGTTGCAATAACAATCACAATTATATGCAGCATCCGTTCTGTCGTTCCTTGTCACCAAGGGATTTACAACCTTACTCATTTGCCTTCTCCTCCTTTCCTATTTTTCTTCTCCGCTACCTGAGTTTGTATGTAGCGCAGACTTTATCTATTAATATCCCTATGGATATAAATAGCATTTAGACCAAATAAGTATCCCTTAAAAAATCCATCTTTTCGGGATTCGACTCCAGTAATTGGTGATAAAAAATCAAATTTTTCTCTATTTCACGCCTTGTTCCATCACAGTTTCCAATGTTTTCAAATCCATCATCATTATATCTTCCTGCATAACACATACTACATAATCTAATAGCCCAACAATTAGAACATTTTTTAATAGATTTTTCACAATATTCATCAACATAATATTTTTTTACGCGCTCATAAGAAATACCTGTATCAACATTTCCAATATTGGGACAAGTCCCAATTCTTTCACATGGTAAAAAATCTCCATTTGTATTTACATATAATCGCCTACAACCAGGTACGCAACACCCATTCAACGGATACTGTTCTGATGGCATATCACCTATGTACCTATCATTTATTTTTATCAGGCTCATTCCTAATCCCGATGCTTCAATTGATCCCTTATTTTCAATAAAAATACCCTCCATAACTTTACTTCTCTGCCAATTACCTAAAGGATCAATTTGATCTATTGTTGCTCGATGGTATTTAGGATTATTTTTTAACATATCAATCCAATGTCTGTTATCCACACTTCCGTTTGTAGGGTATGAAATATTTATCGTTGTTTTAACAGGCAAAAAATCTAAGCTTTTAAAAAAGCATTGATTTGTTCCAGTTTTTCATATGTATAAGGTGGCGCATAAACAACATTTAGCGACAAATGATCTTTACCATGTTCTTTATAGGCTTTACTTAGTATCTTCAGCCCCCTATATGCGTCAGCAAAACTACCGGTTCCATCTGTTTTTTTGCGATATTCATTGTGAATTTCTACAGGACCATCAAGGCTCCCCATAATATTAATCTTTGGAATACTAGCAAAGTATTCTGCCATAGATTCAGTCATTAATGTCATATTAGTTGTAAACCCAAAGGATATTTCTTTGCCATATTGTTTATTGAGTTCATTACTATAGCCTATCACTTCCTTTAACAATTCAAATCTAAGCAGGGGCTCTCCACCATAAAATGTTATTGCAATTTTTTCTTTTCCATGCGCGAAAAAATAATCTATGGCCTTTTTGGCAATATCCAATGACATGTCTTTTTGATTGAAATCTCTATTATGTGTATATGTATCATTATATATACAATATTGACATCTTAAATTACACTTACCTGTAACCTCTAAAATAAGTTGTTCCAAACAATTGTTAAGCATGTATTCTAAATTTTCAAAATGGTTAGGTGTATATAATTTAACAGGCTTAATTGCCCTTAACAGATTTTCACTAATGCATAATTTTAATAACTCTGATAGATTCTTTTCATTAACTCCCAGATCATTTACAAAATTTTCTGTAACAATATCTGTTTGATGAAACCAATTATAGAAAACATAATAAGATTCATCATCCAATTCAATTACCTTTCCTGTACCAGTATCATAAAAATAATTGTTCTTTTCTGTTGAAAAAATTTTTCCCATACGCAAAATCTCAGTGGAATTTACCAAAGACACTATTCTCTGTAATTCTTCCCATAATCGTTTTTCCATTACCATCGTTTTATCCTCCCTATTTGTATTAAATGCAATTGTAACCACTATATAATATCTATTGCCAAGCTGTATAACGATTACAGATTCACTACTTTAGCTCATATTTACGATAAACTTGATATAGTACAGGAAAAAGGATACAGGAAAGCAGTAAGTATACTGTTAAAATAATCGGTACTGCGCCTATTACCTTATTCCCAATCTGATATGTATTAAAAAGCCGCACTGCCACACACATTTGAAGCAGTTGGTCGGGAAGAAGTCCCAATATTTTAGATAATGCAGATATTCCGCTTAGAAATCCAGGAATAAATAGTAGAATAAAAGGTATTGTCACCGCAAATATGGCTGAACGTGTCTTTGCCGAAACAAGCATGGAAAGCATTAAAATAAACAGACTTCCTACATACCCGCCAAACACGGTCAACAGGTAGTCCTGCAAATAGGTAATATTATAAAAGCTTTTCCAATTTGACGAACCAATCTGGATTGCACAGTTGGCTCCATCAAATCCCAATGCTGTCAGAACACTTCCGGAATAAAGCAGTATTGTTATCCAATATATTGCAGTAATAATGATAAAACCCGAACATATTTTAGCAGCAACAGCCTTTGTCCTTCCCAGCTTGGCCGAGAAGAATACAGAATCCGCTTTTAATTGAATTTCATCAGAAAAGATACCGGACACTAAAAAACCCGTAATCAATACTACCAGCATAATAATCATAGGGGCATTCTGCAAAACCGCTTCCCAGCCATCGAAATATTCATAATAAACAGGTGTCTCCAGGTCACGATACTGATTCATCAAAAAACTCTTTTCCTGATCTGAATAATGGCTTACTGCTTCCTCAGAATTCAGCCATTCCGTTAAACTGGAAATTCTCCTGTCATAAAAAGTGCTGATTTCCTCTTCCGAAAGGCTGTCTATCCGGTAATAATCATATTGCCTGAAACCACAGAACGCACGATTTATCATATCTCTTATATCAGAGAAGCCTTGCTTTTTAGAATAGGCTTTTTCATTTTCTTTTACATCATTAGAAAGATATTCTTCAGAATTGTTTATCTGTGCGTTCTGCTCAAAAACTCTTAACAATTTTTCTTCTGTAATATATCCGCTCCACTGTCTTTTTGCTTCTCTTAAAGACCTTGCCGCAGAAATACCTTTTATCGTATCTCCATTTTCATCAACATAACGTACATTGCTGACAGCCAAATAACTAACGATACACAAAGCAGCCAATAGTATTATGAATACAATTTTACTTACTGGCTTTGAAATTATCTTTTTTATTTCAAATCTCACCATTTTCGTTATCACCTCTTTCTCCAAAATAATATAAAAACACATCTTCAAGAACCGGCTCGACATACATGGCAGTTTCACATGGTTTTTCTTCCGAAATTAGACGCAGCTCTACTTTATGTTGAATCATTTTCATATTGGAAACCTTGTACTTTTTACTTAAAGCATGTGCCACATCCTGCGGAACAAGGCAATTCCATACTTTTTCCGGCATGGAATTTATAATTTCATCCAATGTACCTTCGTTTACTATCGTACCGTCTTTCATCAGCAATATTTCATTTGCGATATATTCAACATCCGAAACAATATGTGTAGACAACAATACCATACGTTCTTCTGAAAGTTCACTAATCAGATTGCGGAAACGTATTCTTTCATTTGGATCTAGTCCTGCCGTTGGCTCATCAAGTATCAGGATTTTGGGATTGTTTAACATTGCCTGTGCAATTCCAGCACGCCGCTTCATCCCACCCGAAAGTTTTTTGAGTTTTTTGTCTGCCACTTTAGTAAGCCCAACCTTCCCTATCAATTCATTTGTCCTCTTTTTTGCCACAACAGGGCGGATACCCTTGATTGACGAAATATAAAGAAGATAGTCCTTCACAGTAAATTCCGGATAAAAGCCAAAATCCTGCGGCAAGTACCCTAACAAGTTTCTGTATTCACTATCCATCTTAAAAATATCTTTTCCGTTGCAATAGATATTTCCACTGGTGGGTTTCAGCAACGTGCACAGCATTCTCATTAAAGTCGTTTTCCCTGCCCCATTCACACCTAATAAACCATATACCCCATTTGTCATGGAAAGAGTTATGTGATCCACCGCCGTAAAATTCCCAAATTCTTTTGTTAAATTATCCAATATCAACTCCATAAATTTTCCTCCCAATAATCATTATAGCAGTACAGAGTCCGGTAGATTATAAATACTGTAAATAACAGTGCAATACCAAGAAATATGATCCATACAGGATAAGCAATCGCTGCATAAATCCTCTCATTCAAAACTATAAACAGCCATACACTACTCCATCCAATACACATCATTATAGCAACCGCTTCATTAAATGGATGTTTACTGCACAACATTCCAAAACATATACCGGCAGTTACTGTCATTGGAAGGATAAATTGTATCAAAATTTGTAAAAGAGTAACATTCAGCATAAAAAACGACAACCAGCAAAAAACACTAATCAGAACAATATCCACGATGCCGAATAACAACATCCGCGCGGAATAAATCTGTCGCAAAGAGTAGTAAGACGCGGCTTCTATCTCCATTGACTGATAGGTTTGACTTTTCCAAAATTCTGGTATAATTAAAATGATAAACAAAGAGGCTGCCACCCCCATAAGTCTTTGCGTGTGCAGTTCCCCTTGTAATGAGGGCAGTGCAGACCACAATACCAAAAGAAGCACGAGTTGAAAGAGCCACCATCTTTTTCGTATCAACCGTAATTGCGCCCATAAAAATTCGTGGTAGGTCAGTAAACGATCTTCTTCTACGGAACAATATACCTCTATTGATTTTCTTACCGTTTCTTTTATGTTCTGTTCTTTTGGAACTATTTTCATACTTGTTTTATAATCCTTAAGTTTTTTCTCCAAATGCACAAAATCACTCCTCTCCTAACAGTCTTTTTAACTGGATTCTTGCTTGTTTAATCCGATACTTTACTAATGGCAAGCCTATTCCTAACATATCGGATATTTCGGCAAGCCTTAACTCCTGAAAGTAATAAAGAATGATTACCTCCCTCAATTCTTCCGGCAGATCATTCAAAGCCGCCTGAATTGTTACTTTATCAAGAACGTTCTCTGTTTCTGTTTTTTGCAGACTAATTTGTTCTTCTGCATATAGTTCCTCCATCAAACTTGCCCTTTCCTTTTTGTAATAATCCTTACAGAGATTTCCTGCTATCGTATACAAATAATTACGAGTCTTTCCCATATAACGATAATCGGATAATTTTTCAAAAAAGCGCAGAAAAGTTTCCTGTGTTAAATCTTCAGCATAGAATATATCACTGCAATGATAGCTACAATATTTTAATATTTCTTCATAATATGTATGAATAAATATATTAAAAGCATTTTCATCGCCATGTTTCATTTTTTGTATCAACAGAAATTCAATATACACTAAATCCTCCGTTATTTGAAATCTGAAATCCCGCCGTTTTTTATAACAACGCCTTCAAACCCTTAGTTTTATAGATTTTGTCTAAAACTCGCTGTTATATTTTTGCAGCGACAAAATCTTCTATCTATCCTAAAAATATTGAATTTACAAGGTTCTCCATCGTTGTTACAATTTTGTCGGGAGTCTAGATTGAAAGTAAACGCACTTCTTTATCCTATATTATATAACGATTGACGGCTATAAAAAGATAGGTTTTTTTGATTTTTTTCTTATTCTCAAAAATAATGTTTTTCTACACAACACATACCGAAGGATGAGTATTGGATACTATCTCGCCCCTTTATCTTTCGGTCTTGCTTGATACACTCTGTTCGCCTCTCTTTCTTTTACGACCTGCTCTTTTTGCCTAAGTCTGTTCCTGACGCTCTTGGTATCCGTTGCTTTTTCTCCGCAAGTTTTTTCATACTCTGCAGAAACCGTCTCATAATTCTGATTCTCTCTCTTTGCCGCATTGAGTTCCTTATTAAATGCCTGAACAGAATCAAATTTATATTCCCTCACAATAGATGAAAGATGCTTTTTCATATTGGATATCTGCTTATCAGCTCTGTCAATCTCCTGCTGTAATTCTTTCCTTCTACCGCCTTTGAAAATGCCCATGCATTTCCCAAATGCATTACATTCGGACAATTCCTTTTTCAGTTCATCCCGCTTTTGCTCCCGTTCAAAAATTGCCCTGTTCTGGTCTTTCAGTTTGTCCTCAATCTCTTTCAGGCGGGGATATTTAGCCGCCAGTACGGAAGGCTGCGGCTTGGGCGGTCTTTCTGTTTCCGGCTGTTTTGTTTCGGCAGACACAGATTTTTTCTCTGCTTTTGTCTGTTCGATAACGGATTTTTTGTCTGCTGCTACGCCTTTTTGCTGTGGCTGTTCCGTCTGATTCTGCTTTTCCGCTTTCCGATAATGGTCGAATGGAAACGGTATCTTCTTTATCTCTGGTTGATGTGGCGGCTTATCTTCGGCTTGGATATGGCTTGCCGATTCTTCCGGCATTTCCTCAATGGTAACGACTTTAGCAACCACTTTCTCCGCCATATCCATTACCTTCTGCATCACTTTTGCAATCAGTTTCTCCAACAGTGCAACCGCCGCCCTGACAATATTCCCGAACAGCTCCGGCTTTTTCCCGTTCTGCTCCACGGATTCCTTTACCTTGTCTGTAATCTCTGTTTTCTTCAATTCCAAAATCTCCGCTTCGGCTACACCGCTTACAATCGCACGGTCAACTGTCCTGTTCCATTCCATGCGGATTTCGTTGTCTGCTTTTATCTCCGCAGCTTTCGGATTATTTTTACCGATTTTCTTTGTCGCAAGGTACGGACCGTTCTTGTCAAAAATGCTTAGCCTGTCCTTATCATCAAGCGCCATTTGATTAATTAAATCTGTATAAAATACTTTTGCCTCGTCCAAAAAAGCCTTCTGTTTGAAACGTTTGTCTTTTACGGTAAAAATCTTACGCTCATATACTTCGCCTTTTTTGATGATTTTACAGCCTTTGCGGATATTTCCGTCCCCATCAAGTATCTCTTTCTTCGTCCGCACATAGCGTCCCTGCTCATCATAAAACATATTCCGGGTGGCGGTCTTTTCTATCGGCTGGTCTAACCGCTTTCTCTCCGCAAATATCATATGGATATGCAGGTTTGTTTTCCGTTTATTGTGGTGAAGCGCAGCAAAGCACTCCACGCCATACTTTTCCTTAAATTCGTCCACCATCTTTTTCAAAAGATAGTCATGGTCATAGTTGATAAAAGTCTCCGGCAGGGCAATCATTAGCTCCCTCGCCTCGATACACTTCCCGTTCGTACCGCTTTTTTCAAATTCCTCCTGAATACACTTGGCAAGTTCCCGCCAGAATGCCCTGTCCGGCTCCGTTGCATAGACTTCATATAAATACTCCTGCTTGGCGTGGCTTGAAATATAAGTGATGCGCCCCGATAAGTCATGCAGCTTCGCCATTTCTATAAATGAATTTCTTTTCACTTGGATTCCTTCCTCCTTTCCGTTGCGGATAATCCGCCGCTTTTTATGAACAGCCGCTACAGGACGGCTGGCTGCGAACCATGCCGTATCCGGGCGGTTCACGGCTGTTGCTTTCTGACAGCCGCAAAGGGACTTCTGCGAAGTCCCGTAGATGTTGCTGCATATTTGCCCCAAAATGTAGCCGTTAGCAGCAACAGCATCCATGCGCCTGTCCTTTGGGCGGCATGGATAAATACAGTCCGGTTTTGTCGGACTGTAAATTTGCGCCTGCGCAAATTTGCCCCCGGCAGGGCGAAATCCCCGGAGCATAAACCGAAGGTTTGTGCGTAGGGTGTATTTCGCTCTCAAACGCCGAGGGCTTAGGG
>DKXQ01000090.1 GCA_002493085.1 Lachnoclostridium sp. UBA7122 | reverse complement strand
TTGACCCCAACATCATGACATTGGCGATGAGCAGGCTACAAGTTATGAGACACAGGTGGAACACTATACATCTTTTATAAAGAAAAATCCCGACTGGGAATTTGCCGGCGTATTCGCTGATGATGGAATCAGCGGCTGTAATACCAAAAACAGGAATGAATTCAACCGAATGATAAGCGAGTGCCTTGCCGGAAACATCGATATGATTGTAACGAAATCCATCAGCCGTTTTGCGAGAAATACGCTGGACTGCCTGAAATATATACGCCAGCTGAAAGAGAAAAACATTCCCGTATTTTTTGAGAAAGAAAACATAAACACAATGGATACCAAGGGAGAGGTCCTTCTGACAATTATGGCGAGCCTTGCACAGCAGGAAAGCCAGAGCCTTTCACAGAACGTCAAGCTCGGACTGCAGTACCGTTATCAGAACGGGCAGGTGCAGGTCAACCATAACCGCTTTCTCGGATACACCAAAGATGAGGACGGGCATCTGATTATCGAACCGTCCGAGGCGGAAGTTGTAAAAAGAATTTATCGTGAATATCTGCAGGGTTCGAGTTTAAAGCAGATCGGTGAAAGCCTGGAATCGGACGGGATACTGACGGCGGCAGGAAAGCCGACATGGAGGGCGGAAACCTTAAAGAAAATCCTCCAGAATGAGAAATATATCGGCGACGCACTTCTGCAGAAGACATACACCGTAGATTTTCTCACCAAGAAAAGGGTGAAAAATAACGGGATTGTTCCGCAGTATTATGTGACAGATGACCATGAGGCTATTATCCCCCGTGACCTGTATATGCAGGTTCAGGAGGAAATGCAGAGAAGGTCGAACCTTCACAGCGGCAAAAACCGTAAGAAGAGAGTTTACAGCAGCAAATACGCACTTTCAAGCATTGTGTACTGCTCCAAATGCGGTGACATTTACCGCAGGATTGCCTGGAACAACCGAGGAAAACGCTCGAATGTCTGGAGATGTGTAACAAGGGTTGAAAGCGGACCCGATGCCTGCGATGCCGATACCATCCAGGAAACAGAACTGCAGGAAACGGTGATAAAAGCCATCAACAGCGTTCTTTCCCAGAAAAGCACTGCCATAGGAGTTTTGCAGGAAAACATCGAAGAAGTCTTAAAGCAGGAAAATTCCCCGACAAAAGATGTTGATGGGAAGCTGGAGGAACTCCAGAAGCAGCTTTTACAAAAGGCAAACAGAAATGAGCAGTATGATGACCTGGTGGAAGATATTTATAAGCTGCGTGAGGAAAAACAGCAGATACTGGCTGACAAGGCTGAAATGGAGGGCGTAAAACAAAGCATTTTCAACATGAAAGCGTTCCTGAACAGTCAGACAGCAGAAATCGAAGAGTATGATGAACAATTGGTCAGACGGCTGATAGCGAAGGTTACAGTGTTTGATGATAAGTTTGAGGTGGAATTGAAATCGGGGCTTTCGGTGGATGTACGAAGGAGCAAGTAATAAACTGTGTTTCGACACCCTGTGTGGCAGTATATGCTCACAGGGTGTTTTTTGAATTTTCAGTTAATTTTCACATGGATGTATTGAAAATGTCAACCAAAAGGTTTATAATAGTAGTATATTAGCGGAGGTGTACCATGACTACATCGGATATGATAAGGGAGTTATGTGAAAAGAAGAATATAAGCCTGGCGGAGCTGGCAAGGCGTATCGGGCAGTCGCCGCAGAATTTTAATAAGAAGTTGAAGCGTGGGACGGTAAGTACAGAGGAAATGCTCAAAATCGCGGATGTATTGGGAATTGTATTTGAACAGAAATTTGTAATAGAGGGGAAAAGTAGTATTGAAATAACTAATCGTGAGGTGGAGTATGAATAATTTAACAGCTGGAACGGGCAATCCATATTGGTATGAATGGTCCGTAGGTTTATTATATATGATAAAGATGCTAAATCCGGATAATAAAATTAAAAATGTTGTACTTCAATCAGAAGATAGTCAGAGCTTAGATGATGTAGTATTAACATTTGATGATGGTAGTATGCAATATATTCAGGTAAAAAATACAAGAGAAAGTGATAAATTATCATTTTCTGATATGGTTGAAGGAGAAATAGAAAAATCATATTTATATAAATATTCTTCTGAATGGAGGGAAAAGGAGAATAAAAATAGAGGAAGAAACAAGGTAGTTTTGTTTACAAATAGAAAAATAGGAAATAGAAAATATACACCGAAAAACGAATGGGAAAGACCACCATTGTCGCAGTTTTGGAAAACAATAAAAAAGCAAGCGGAGGATTTAGGACAGAAAAATGAAAAAGATGCGGATATAAGTGGAATTATAGTTAAGAAAGAGTGGCAAGATGCATGGGATAAATGGAAAAAGCATATGAAAAATCTTGATGCAAAAGAGCAGCTCTTATTTATTCAAAGTTTTGAAATACTTACAGATCAAAAGGATTTGGAAGGATTAATCGATATTATTGCAAAAGAATTACAGGAAAAATTTAAAACTACACATGAAAAGGCAGTAAATTTACATCAGAAATTATGTTATAAGCTGATGTGGTGGGCAACATCAATTGGAAATAAAAAGGAAATAGAAAAAGAAGATGTTATGGAGGCTCTTTCTTTATATGGGGACAGTGTAAAGGGAGAACACTGTTTTCCTATTTGTGAGCCTTTTTTTGAGTCGCGTATTACATTTGTGTCAAATTTAGAAAATAAAATTTTGAATGGAAAGTCAAGAGTCACCTTTTTGACTGGTGATCCAGGGTGTGGAAAAACCAATATAGTTAGTTATTTGGCATGTAAGATAGATAGTGTGGTTACCTTGCGATTTCATGCATTCAAACCGATTATGCCAGGAGATTTATATGTTTCTGCTGATTTTGGAATTAGCGATCCTATAGATTTTTGGGGAAGTTTACTGATTATGATCAGAAAATTGTTTAAAGGAAGACTTTATGAGTATAGTGTACCTATATCAATAGAATTGATAGACTCGGTAGATACACTAAGAGATGAGGTTTTGCGATTGGCATCTTCCTGGGCGGATCTTACAGGAAAACCAACGGTTATTGCTGTTGATGGGATTGATCATGCGGCTCGTAGTGGAAATACAAATACATTTTTGAGAACACTACCGTCACCGGAAACTATTCCTGAAAATGTTCGTTTTGTGCTTGCAGGGCAACCGACACATCAGTTTACTGAATATCCTGATTTTTTATCTGATTTAGATAGAATAGAAGAGATGCAGGTTCCTGATATTGAAAAAAGTGACTTGGAATTATTATATGAAAAAAATAGTTCACGAATGAAATATACTAAGCATGAAAAAGCATTGGTTATAGACTATATCACTAAAATTGCAAAGGGCAGTACACTTTCTGGGGTATTTGCAATGCAAGAGGCAACTAAATATAGCAATTTTAGCGATTTTGAGCAGAATAGTAATGTTAAAAGGCTAAATTCGGGTATTCATTCATATTATGAGTATATATGGAAAACTGCTATCGAGCAGGTAGGAAACATTGGGTATACTATAGATATGTATTTGGCAGCAACTTTTTCAGTTATTAATAAAAGAATTTCGGCTCAAACAATGGCAAAAATTTATGGAAATGGAATATCGGTATGGCAATGGGAAGATATTCTGCAAAATTTATTTCCAATTGTTACATATGATACTTCAGGATATAGTGTATTTCACAATGATGTTAGATTATTCTTAACTGCTCATTATAAAAAAGCTAATCAGTTACTTCCTACTATAAGCGGAAATATTGCAAACTATTTGATGCACGAAGAGTTTGATGAAAAAATTAAACATGAAGTGGTATTCAAATTGTTAAAGGATTCAAGACAAGAAGAAAAATATGTAGAGGTTTTTACCAGCGAATATGTAATGGAAGCATATTTGTTGAAAAGAGATTTAAAAGAGATTCGTCAGCAGATGCTTGATACATTAGCTATACTACCTTGGGTTGAGGATAAAAGAAAAATTGTGAAATTTAGTTGTGCTGTTACAACTATGCAACAACATGAGGAATCATTACAGTGGCTTGATAGAGAATATCAAAGTGATATTGAATTACCTTTCGCATTGGATAGTGAGAAAGAGCCTGTTGTGGAAGCTCTTTTTTCCATGAATAATTTTAAAAAAATATTTAGTGATATAGATGCTCTGATTTTGAAGAATGAAACTACTAGAGCTAAAAATACTTTTTTACGCTGGTTGGATAAAAGAACACCAGGTGAGGTGTTTAGCAGTATGGAACTAACTAATGAAGAAGACACAATAAACGAGTTATTAGAAACTTGGGGAAAATATGCTAGAAAGTTCAGAATAGCACCAGAGAGAAAATGTTATGAAGAAAAATCAGCAGAAAATGCAGCAGCTTATTTTTACAGAGGTTGGCTTAGAGAAGCAGTTAATTATTCAGGAAAAGATCAATTAAAATACACTTTGGAAAATGTAAGTTTTTATTTCAAATCGGACATTGATGATTTTTTGCAGCAGATAATAAAATGTGGTCGGTTGGATGAAATGGAATTCATTTTAAACGAGAAAATGAGAAAAGTCTTTTCTGAAAGGAATAAAATTTCTGCGTGCGCATGGGCAGTAAGGAATTGTAAGACTGACTTGTGCAAGGGATGGTTGAATGAACTTAAGGATAAAAAATTTGAATATATATCTGAGAAGTGGTACAAGCAAAAGTATACAGAGGTAGAAAACAAAAGGGATAGATTTAAAATAATTACTGATATTATGTACATTCTTACATATGTATCTGAAGACAAATTTGATGAGTTGATAGCTAGGGCTTTAGAAAAAAGCGAATTTAGAAATGATAGAAGTGATAACATTGTTGCTGAAAATCTACTAGTGGCAGTAAATCAGATTGCATATATGGAACAGTGTATTTTGTTTGGATGTGTGCAAAAAGTAAAAATGGAAGATTTTGAAGCATTGTTAGATATTATTCTGAATGATAGATATTATAATGGCTGTTTTAGCATTGATACAACTTTATTTAGAAAAAGAGTGTTAGAAAGCATTATACGAATAATAGATAGTTTCCCTCATGCATTTCAAGAGTCTTTAGAAAAGAGTTTATGTGTAAAAGCGGAAACATACTCAGAAATCTCTCTTCTGGAAATATATTGGAAGTATCTGGTGTCAAAAGGAAAAGAAAATTATGTAGAATTATTTTTTGATGCTTGGATGAATTCTGATGGTATGATATGGAAAGAAGAACTATCTGAGCGAGATTATATTTCCGATGTCCTATTAACAATAGCAAGGAAAATGGGCTGGGAGGAGAGAATAAAAAAGGCTGTTGAACTAATAAATGCAAGGAGTATTGGTTATATTGGACGCAAGGATTATAGTCTATTTAATCCGTTACAATGGTTTGAGAGAGTGTCTAAGGAAAGAAATCAAATTTGGGAGGAACTTGGGTGGCTGTTGATGAACATTTCCGAATATGCATCAAAAATTGGAGATAATAGAGCCTTTGTTCAAAT
The DNA here is from genome assembly GCA_002493085.1 of Lachnoclostridium sp. UBA7122. Lineage (GTDB taxonomy): Bacteria > Bacillota > Clostridia > Lachnospirales > Lachnospiraceae > Butyribacter. The sequence goes on along the minus strand of DKXQ01000090.1, from coordinate 3,101 downwards.
AGGCAATGCAGTGTCTACTGCTGCTGCAAATATGAGCGTAAGTAGTTTTTATCGTTTTGCTCAAATGGTTAAAACTGTAAGAAAAGACTGGGTGGAAGTTGTTTTTGATGGAATTATATCGGTTCTGGAAAATAGTTTGTTTTCAGAAACGGAGCTTATGCAGATATGGGAAAAAACAGTTCACTACTTCTCAATAGATGATGCAGCAAAACCATATGATTCTCAAAATACTAAACATAAAATTTATTGTGCAGATGTCCATAAGGCACTTTCTTTATGCATCAAAAGATTGGGGTATTCTAAACTGGAAGAATGTATGGAAAAAATGGCACCTTGTGAGTATAAGCAAAGAAGATTAGAAAGATCAGAACATAGTTACATTGTTCCAGCGAGATGGTATGAGTCAGAGTATTATGACAATATGAATCCATTTCTTGAAAGTGTACGAGGAATGAACAGCGATGAAATATTTGAATATATAGAAGAACAATATGGAAAAAGTGATTTTTCGTGGGACTATATAAAATATTTTATTCAGACGGCAGAGAGGCTGGACTCACACAGTATCGTTAGGCATAAGAAAGATATTGTTGATATGTTAAAGAAAAGAAAGGCAGAACAATTAGAATATGATGGAGTAAACAGACTGTATAATGTACTATTTCCATATTTGACAAAGGATGAAATAACAGATGTATTAACAGGAATTCTTACCGTATACCATAATCACCAAAGTGAAGGGTGGGCATCTGCCGACTATGGTTTGATGAATGACTTGGAGGATTTTACTTTTGCATTGTTTTCACGTTTTAATATTGAAGATAATATATGGGCATTACAAGAAATATTGAAGATGCATTGTATGTGGTTGACTGGTTCATATTCATTGACGATAGAACCAGTATATAATTTAAGAGAAGAAGAATGTGTAGCAACATGGTCCGATTTTTGGAGTAAATTATAATTGATATAGGTTTCTTGTGGTGATATATTCCCGCAAACAGACAAAACACTAAAACGGGCATAGAAACATTTCCTTAAATTGCCAAAAGGTAATGACAGACTTGCTATCCGCTCGTTCCATGTTGAGTGTGTCGTGTTGATGTCAAGGGTGGAAAAGTAGGTGTGTGAAAAGGCTTTGATTTCAAGGGATTTATGGAATTTGAAGAGCAATTTTTCAATGTTAATAATCCTGTCAAATGCCGTAAAATCAAGGCTTTGGGAACATATCAAGTACCATAGTTGAGTTGACAGAAAGGATATGGAGTATGTTGTGGAGATAGGATGGATATTTAGTATGTTGAGTTGACAAGATTGATGAATAGGCTAATCACCGTCTGGGAGAAACTAATGAATGATAATTAGTCGAGAACGGATAGGTGAGAAAATATGCCAAACAATTCAAAGGTTCATTACATTCCTGCAAACCCACCGAAGAGAGAAAAGCGTGTCGGGATTTACTGCCGTGTAAGCACAAACAGTACAGAGCAGCTCCATAGCCTGACTGCCCAGGTATCTCATTTGACAAGATTAACAGCTACTGTACCACAATGGCTTTTGTCAGATGTTTATATAGATATTGCGACAAGCAAGACAGGCTCATCACGGAAAGAGTTTAATCAGATGCTGGAAGATTGCAAATCGCATAAGCTGGAGATAGTCATAACGAAAGATGTCAGCAGGTTTGGAAGGGATACAGTTGAAGTTTTAGATGCTTTTAATCAATTAAAAGCGTTAGGCGTTCGTGTGATATTTGAAGGAAATAGCTTGGATACTGCAAATACTGACAGTGATTTGATGGTGGCTGTAATGGAATCCATTGCACAAGCCGAAAACGAATCAAGAAGTGAAAACATCAGAATGGGCATTAAATATCGTGCGGCAGCAGGAACTTCAAAACTTTATGATAGAAAGTGCTATGGTTACAAACATGATGAGGATGGCCATTTAGTGATTGATGAGGAAAAGGCTAAAAATGTTAAGCTGATATTTGATTTGTATCTTAACGGTCAGAGTGTTGTAGGTATCATCAAGGAACTTGAAAAGCGTAAAATCCTCTCCCCTACTGGAAAAGTGAAATGGTGTAAAAGTACGATTGATGTTATGTTGAGTAATGAGAAATACACTGGCGATGTCGAACTTTTGAAATCGGGTAAAAATGAAGTTCATTATTTGGCATCGGGAAATAATCCTGCTATAATATCAAAAGAAGTTTTCGAGGTTGTGCAGATGGAGAAAGGACGGAGGAGTAATGTAGTGAAAGATGAGAATGGAATTAAGAGGAAAAGCGAGAAGTATAGCTCAAAAAAGAAAAGTGGATATGAAAGTTTATAAATCCTATATTTTAAAAAACGAGGAAATTTAGATTGAGGAAGATGTTTTTATTTAAATGTAGTTAAAAATCTTTATACATTAACAAGGAGAGATTAAAAATGATAGACTTTAAAAAGAAGTTGTCTATAGCAAAAAATAATAGAAAAACTGAACCAAAGGAATTGTATAAGACATTAGATAGAAAAAGCGTAGCAGGTCCATTAAGACCAGCACAAGAATATATTCTTGATGAATGGTATCAAAAGCATCATGATGATAAAGATTTAATTATTAAGTTGCACACTGGAGAAGGAAAGACCTTGATTGGTTTATTGATATTGCAATCAATGATAAATTCAAAGGAAGGTCCATGTCTATATGTTTGCCCTAACAATTATTTGGTATCGCAAGTATGTGTAGAAGCTGAAAAGTTTGGAATACCTTATTGTACCATAGGTTCTGATAGACGAATTCCTGACGAATTTTTATCTGGAGAAAAAATTTTAATAACAAATGCTTATAAAGTATTTAATGGTAAATCTGTATTTGGTATAGATAATAGATACGTTGAAGTTGGAACAATTGTTTTAGATGATTCTCATGCATGTGTGGATGTAATAAAAAATGCTTTTACAATCAATATCTCTAAAAATACTGCAGAATCTCTATATCAAAAAATTGTTACCCTGTTTAGTGATGATTTGATAGATCAGGGTGAAGGAAGTTTTTTAGATATACAGGCTGGTGATTACGAAACATTTATGCTAGTATATCGTTCAATAAATAAC
>DKXQ01000077.1:5290-5455 GCA_002493085.1 Lachnoclostridium sp. UBA7122 | reverse complement strand
TAATATAATAATAAAATATAATTATGAAACAAATATATTATATATTTAGGTTAAATTATACTGCAACATTTGTCAATTACAAACCAGCTTACTTTTTTCACCTAAATTCTACTAAAAGTTACATTAATAAAAAATACCCAGATGGTATAATATAAACTGAAAGCT
>DKXQ01000077.1:0-5000 GCA_002493085.1 Lachnoclostridium sp. UBA7122 | reverse complement strand
ATGGTATAATATAAACTGAAAGCTTTAGAGTATATGGCTCTGGCAGGTTTAAAATTTTTCCAGCCAGCAGCCGCTCCTGGTTGATAATAATCTATTGACAAATATGTGAAACAGGATTACTATACTATAAAAGTCCGATTTCGGATAAATACTATTGAGGTGATATTTATTGAAAAATGTGAATACAGGCAAAACACTTTCTGAATATAACAGCATAATAAAAGAAAATGATGAACTTTACCACAAAGTTGCCAGAAGTTTTGGCATGTCTGACTGTGCTTTCTGGATATTGTATATGCTCCGTGAAAGTGGAAATGACATGACACAAAGTGATATATGTAATGTCACATACCAGCCTAAACAGACTGTCAATTCAGCACTTAAAAAGCTGGAAAAAGAAAAATATATATATCTGGATGGGGCAGGTGGCAGAAATGGCAAACAGATAAAACTAACAGATGAAGGAGCAGACTTTGCCAGCTATACTGTTGATAAAGTTATAACTGTAGAAAAGAAAGCACTGGCAGGCCTGACAGCAGAAGAACAGGAAACTTTTATTGGCCTGTTCCATAAATATACGAAACTATTAGAAGCAAATATGCAGGAACTATTGTAAAATAAAACTTTAAAGGAGAGAAAAATGAATATACGTTTATCAGACCACTTTACTTATAAAAAAATAATCCAGTTCTGTTTTCCACCAGTTATAATGATGGTTTTTACTTCTGTCTATGGTGTGGTAGATGGTCTGTTTGTGTCTAATTTTACTGGAAAAGTACCATTTGCTGCAATTAACCTTATAATGCCATTTATTATGATACTTGGCGGTGTTGGGTTTATGATTGGCACAGGCGGAAGCGCACTGGTTGCAAAAACTCTCGGAATGGGCAGTAAGGATAAAGCAAACAGTTATTTTTCAATGATTGTTGGATTTACATTTATCTGCGGGGTAATTCTTTCTATTATTGGCATTGCTTTAATACGCCCAATTGCCTGCCTTCTTGGGGCAACAGATGCAATGATGGAATACTGTGTTATTTATGGGCGGATTGCACTTTTTTTTAATTTTGCATTTATGCTGCAGAATGTATTCCAGACATTTCTTACAACAGCAGAAAAGCCAAAACTCGGGCTTGCAGCAACAGTGTGTGCTGGTCTTACAAATATGGCACTTGATGCATTATTTATCGCAGGGTTTAAATGGGGAGTAGCAGGAGCTGCGCTGGCTACAGGCTTGAGCGAATGTGTAGGAGGATTAGTTCCATTAATCTACTTTATACGTCCAAATAGCAGTCTGCTGCAATTAAAAAAAGCTAAGTTAAAAGCTAAAATATTATTAAAAGCCTGTGCAAATGGCTCATCGGAACTTATGTCAAGCATATCAGGCTCAATTGTAAGTGTATTTTATAACTTACAGTTATTAAAGTTTGCAGGAGAAAATGGTGTAGCAGCTTATGGTGTACTTATGTATATCCAGTTTATTTTTGTGGCTATTTTTATCGGATACACAATTGGAACATCTCCTGTCGCTGGATACCACTATGGCGCATTAAATTATGATGAATTAAAGAATCTGCGGCATAAAAGCCTGCTGCTTATGATTGCGGCTGGCATAACGATGATGTTTCTTGCACAGCTCCTTGCACATCCACTTGCTAAAATCTTTGTTGGATATGATATAGTGCTATTTAATATAACAGTACATGCGTTCAGGATATTTTCGTTTTCATTTATATTAGCAGGAATCAATATTTTTACTTCGTCATTTTTTACAGCACTTAATAATGGCGGAGTCTCTGCGATAATTTCTTTCCTGCGTACACTTGTATTCCAGCTGGCTTCTGTACTTATACTGCCAATGATATTTGGGCTTAATGGAATCTGGTGTGCAAATATTGTTGCAGAGGTGTTTGCACTTATTATATCACAGTCATTTTTATTTGCAAAAAGAAATGTCTATCATTATATGTAACTTTATCTGGGTATAAGCAGAATAAAATTTATTTATGATTAGTCAGTTGATAGTGTGCCGCAGCTTTTCAGTGGGAGCTTGTACTCCCACTGAAACAAGCCAGTCCCTGCCCGCCGCTTATGTTTCTGCAACATAGAAGCGTGTATTTTAAAGGGCCTACTTGATAAGATTAAATACAGTTTATTATGCAATCTGGAAAAACTTAAGATTACTATCCAGTTCATCTGCTAAATCATTTAGCTCTTTCGATGTAACAACAAGGTTTGAAATTGTTTCATATAATTCAGACATTGAAGCTGTTGTTTCTTCTGCCGAAGCTGCATTCTGCTCAGAAATAGCAGACAGGTCCACAATTATTTCTTCTAATTTTTTACGGGAGTCTTCGCATATAGCAGTGCTCTTTCTTATATATGCCATTTCATAATTAGAGTTTGTAATGCCTTCTTCAAGTGAATCAAAATGCCTGCTGGTCTGTTCAAGTTTGCCCTGCTGCCTGGTAATTATATCTGATACTTCATCTACAATATTTACAGTCATCTCTGCCTCATGTACCAAATCGTCTATAATTGTATTAATAGTATTTGCTGAAGAGCTTGACTGGGTTGCCAGTTGTGATATTTCTGTTGCAACTACAGCAAATCCCTTCCCTGCCTCTCCTGCCCTTGCTGCCTCTATGCTTGCATTAAGTGACAAAAGATTTGTCTGGCTTGCAATAGAAGTAATAAATTCTGTTGCTTCCTTAATTTTTTTCACTGATTCATTAGTAGTATGTATCTGATGCACTACCTTTGTAAATGCATCTGATGTCTTTTTGTTAGCATTACTTAATTCTCCCATAAATACAGAGGATTCTATGCTTATCTTTTTCATCTCATCTGTAACATTGCCCAGATGTTCTATATTGTTTACAATGCCATTAAACACATTGCCCATATCTTCTATCTGAGAAGAAGCAGTCTCTACTTCTGACGCCTGTGTTTCTGCACCACTTGAAATATCATCTACTGCTCTTTTAATCTCTTTAGAAGTATTATTACTTCCTTTCGCCATATTGCCAAGCACATCGCCTGAACTTTTAACTTTTCCAGAAATTCTTTGTGCAATACTTATAACCTCTGAAATTTTATTTAAAAATTCATTTAAGTACTTTCCAAAAATTGAAAATTCGTCCCTGCCTGATTCATCAGCCCTTACAGCCAGATTGCCAGCCATTACACTTGACAGTGTATTCTTAAACCTTATAACACTCTTATTCATGTTATAGCTAATATAGATTGTAGTCAGTATTATAACAGCAGTACTGGCAATAAGCACTGAAAGAATAATAGCAAATAGCTGGCCCTTTGCAGTTTCTGTATCAGATTCAATTGTTTCACGTATTTCATCTGTATATTTAGTAAGCTGGTCCGACAGGTTGTTATTTTTTGTTTTTAGATTAAGGATTTCACTGTCTTTTTGTGACATTTCATTAAACACAGAAAGTTTAGTATTTACTTTTTCAAGTATCTGGTTCTTTAAATTAGTGTCATTGACGTAATACTTGATATTAGTTATCACTTCATCAAATATGTCCTGTACAGATTTTACTTCTTCTGTAACTTCATTGCCTTCTACAACATGTCTGCTATAAGAACTGGTTTTTGAATTAATAGACTCCAGAGAACCATTAAAATTATATTTATTACAAATGCACTTGCGGCTGTAAGTTCCCTGCTGTTTGATGCTTCTATGTATACATCATAAGATATTCTGTCATAATCCTGCATGTTAAAATCCGACATAGGCAGTTTAAGCGAAACTTCTTCCCATGACTGGTTAGCTCTTGTAAAGCGCGACTGTACTAAAATACTGTCTTTGCCATCAAACTGTGTTATCTGCATTTTCTTTAAAGCGTCCCCATATGAACCAGGTAAGCCATCTTTGCCAATTTTGGCAATATCCGCTTCCTTGCTGCTCCCGCCCTTGTAAAATCTTATATTGTTTACATACATTTTGCCATTATATTCTATATTGTTTCCACCAATTCTTATTAAAAAATTTTCACGTTTTCCTATATCAGGAATACCGCTTCTGTATGTATATTTAAAATATCTGCTATTGCCAGCTGTTACAGTCCTTCCGCCATTAGACATATTCTTCCATGAAGTATCAACCCATGACCTGTCGTCCTGTATCTGTGTAAATGTATTGCCTATATCTTCATCCTGTGACAAAAATTCTGCATACTGTCCTGCCTCTCCAGTAAAATCACGCTCACTGCTTATTGCACGTATTTCTTCATAGTTCTTTTTACAACTGCTTATAGTATCTGCCATTGAAGAAATATATTCTTTAGTATCACCACTGCCCCGGCTCTGTGCAGTATCTGCCAGCTGTTCCATTTTAGCAAGGTTATCTGTAATATTGCCCAGATACTGGTCTTCTAAAAAATAAAGATATGATGTATCAAAGCTTTTGTTTTCATACTGGTACAAGTTAATCCTGTTAATATCTGTAAGAATTTCATTATTGCTGCTGTTTTTATTTAAAGAATCCATCCCTACATACCCCAGTACACACGATGCAGCGATTGCAATTCCACCCATAAGAATAATCTTGCCTTTAATACTGCCGGACAGACCTTTTTTAAATTTAACATTATTAAGTTTCTGTGCTTTTTTCCCCATAACCTCTCTCCTTTCAGAACATAAAAAAAGCTAAAAATGCTTCTGTCACATTAAGTATTTTTATTTAAACACCCTCTAATATTACTTTAACATATTTTAACTTTTTAATCAATATATAATTAAATTTTAATTCGCTTTTTAAGCATTGCTGAAAAATTTCTTGTTAAGTACATTTATTAATAACGATGAAGTTTGAAATTGCCATGCCAGAGTCTATATATGACATAGTAACTTTAACTGGGGAATTTTTGTAAAAAACTGAAAAATAGTATATTTTTATATGGTATAATATAAACTGAAAGCTTTAGAGTATATGGCTCTGGCAGGTTCAAAATTTTTCCAGCCGGCAGCCGCTCCCGCTT
>DKXQ01000205.1:16091-25318 GCA_002493085.1 Lachnoclostridium sp. UBA7122 | reverse complement strand
ATATTTTACAAAGTTATATTGTAAAGTATTTTGGTATAACTATATGGATATCTCATATATATAAGATTGATTGTATTATAACAAGATACATTGACACATATTGTCATTTATAAATTTTTTTACTATTAAAATTCTGTTCCATCCGGAAATCTGGTTTAGCGGGTTGTTGTTTTGGGTAATACTCCATAATTGAAATCTATAAAATCAACATAACCACCTGTCTCTTTTACTGAATAATAAAAAAGCCCGAACCGGCAGCCAGTAAAATGGTCCAATTTGAAAACAAGCTTATGCTGGATGCCTGTGGGAATCCATTTTCCGTCCTGCTCATAGAAAAACTCTGCTATATCTGTACTATGTTTATACTGAACCTTGCATTTTAAACGGATTACGGGTCCGCCAGCCACCACCCTTGCATATTCTTTTTCTTTCTGCAGTTCTCCATATGTACTATTTAAATTATTATTTTCTGGCTCTTTCCCAAGCATTACAATTTCATAAATACCATTCCTGTATGTAAGGGCTATTGCACCATAGCAGCCCAGAAGTGCTGTGATTCCAGCATAATCCCCTTCTTTCATATGGGAGCCATCTACAATGACTGTTACAAAGCTTTCAGGCTCTGTTGTTCTTTGTGTAAGTGTATTATAAGCTTTGTCCAGAGTTTCACAGATTTTACCTGAATGTAGGCGTAATGCCCCTTTCCTCTCACTTGTGGACCATAACTCATTATGCGGATTATGGTTCCACTGCCATACTTTTTTTAGATGTACTTTTCCATCTTCTTCTATTGGATAGTTAAAATCATCTGAAGCATAAAGTGGCTCATATATATAACCTGGCCTTGTATCTATAGTCTGTACTAACTTAGGTATTTTTCCGTTAATTCCAAATACTGGCTGTTTATTATGCCAGTGCATTGGAACAAGTACAGGAATTCTTCCAGATGCGCCTCTGTCCTGGAACATAATGCCATACCATTTTCCATCTGGAGTATTTACAATGCCTCCCTGTGCCACACCAGAATGGCGGTAACCCATATCGTCACATATTACATCGCTCCCAGTAAACTCCCCTTCTAAAGAGTCCGAAGAAAAACATGCCTCTGTCCTGAACCATTCATTTTTAAGGCTGTGAATTAAAAAAATATAATACCTTCCATTAATTTTGTAACAATGTGCCCCTTCATATCCCAGTCTTGGATTATCTTTATCTTCTATAACCAGACGGTGCAGTCCGCCTTTTTTGGGTTCTTTTAAATCTGGTGCCAGCTCTGTCAGATATATATTTTTGTTGCCATATATAATATATATCCTGCCATCATCATCAAATAATAAGGAACAATCATGGTAAAATCCCTTGATTTCCTGTTTTTTCCATGGTCCTTCAATATTATCTGACTGGTATAAGTACGTCTTATGTGTATCATTTGCCACAAAAGCTACATAGAAAATACCTTTATAATACCTTAGGGAAGCTGCCCACATTCCTTTTCCATATATATTAGAGCTGCCAGCCAGCAGCTGTTCTGGGGTATTGTCCAAAGTTTCAAATACATAACTTACAATTTCCCAGTCTGCCAGGTTATATGACCTTAAAATAACTCCGCCAGGCATAAAATGTACTGTTGTGCTAATCATATAATAAGTGCCGCCTACCCTTATTACATCTGCATCTGGATAATCCTGCTTTAAAATAGGATTTTCAGCTACTACTATATTTTTCATATATTTATCCTCCTGCTTAATTTATATTTTATTTATGCTTATTTCAAGAAGTTCTATTGCTTCTATTGCTGATAGTAAAACTAAGATAAAAGACCAGGAAGAATTATCTATCCTGGTCTTTACGTTATTATGATAATTAACCGTCATCTATATAGTTATTTTTTATCTGTTACTTTAACTGTTATAACTGTCTGTGCTTTTTTATGGTTTTTATCACCTGAAGCTGTAATAGTAATTTTTGCTGTTCCAGCCCCTTTAATTTTTACCTTTCCACTTTTATTAACAGTTGCCACTTTTGCCTGGGAACTCTTATAGCTTAACTGCCCATATCCATTAATGCCTGTTAATTTAAAACTTTTGTCGCTGGTAGTTTTCTTATAAGAAGCTTTTTTAACAGTAATTTTTTGTTTAGCTTTCGCAATTTTAAACTGTCTGGATATTTCTCCTGTATAGTCCCCACATCCAGTAATTGTAACTGTGGCATTGCCTGAGTTAATATTGTCTTTATAACTTAATGTATAATCTGTGCCTTCTGCAAGCTTTTTGCCAGATGCTTCTACAGTTAATTCTGGCTTGATTTCTTTTCCTGTATAACTATAATTCTGGATTTTGCTAATCTTTGCAGTGCTGATATCTGTTTTAGATGTATCTGCTGCTACAAGTTTAGCTGTGCCAAATACTGCCGGTTTAGCATATCCCATGCCTGATGCGTCATACCAGTTGATTGTAGCAACACGTGTGCCAGACTTATCTGCGTCATTTATCTGGAAATCAACACCTATAAGATTATTCTCTGCTTCTTTTACAGTATTAAACTTAATTTTTGCCTCTGCTATATATCCATCACTTGTTTTCTTTGTTGCACTCTGGATATTAGTATCATTGCAATTTGTACCATTAAAGCTTAATTCATTATCAAAATTGATTCTGTACTGGCAGTCATCATCTTCATATGTATCACTTTTACCATTATTTTCATCTACAAATATCTCCAGTGAGTCCTGTTCCCATACATTAGCACTGCTCTTATCCAGACATTCATCTTTAATTTCAGCAAGTACATAAAGGTAATTTTCATCCCACATTGTTTTTACAGTACCTGTTGTACTAACAGACGAATTTGAATTTACTGTAAGTTTATGTGCTGTTACACTGTTCCAGATATCATCAGCTTCACCATCAATATCTGCATTTCCTTTTACAATAACCATAAATGGTTTTAATGACAGTGTGCCATAATATTTGCTTCTTTCACTTTGCTTCATCTGAAGGTCATTCCAGCACTGTTTAGTATTTGATGAACCATCTGTAACAACTACATCAAATCCTATCTTGTCATTAGCAGCTTTATCAGCAATATCAAACTCTTTTTCTACTATATATCCATCGCTGGAAGCTTTTGCGTCACTTCTCTTTATAACAACAGTTTCAACGCCATCTGTATTTTCTGCCTTTGAATTATTTTTGTCCAGATAAAATTTTACTTCATCATTATTATCATTGCTGCTGTCTTTAACTGTTACCTGTGCACAAAGTTTTCCATCTTTCCATAAAAGTTTCATTGATGAATTTCCATCTGTGCCAATGCTTACTGGTGTTGCAAGAGTCCAGTCACTGCTGTTGCTCTGCAATACATCTGCTTCATTAATGGCAGGCATAAGCTTTCCTGGGTCAACAACACCCCAGTATGCTGGTTTTGCTTTAAGATTTTCATCAAATAAAAGTGGCATATTATGCCTTCCCTGTGAAAACTCAGGTGAAAGCAGCCATGAATCGTCATCAGACACGCCCCAGAATACCAGGGCTGTAACATTGGCACCATCGTCTTTAGCTTTAAGAATGGTATCAATTATCTCTTTATAACGGTATGCCTGTTTTGTCTGCTCTGCTTCTTTTTGTGCAGCGCTGCCATCATAACTTTTACTTGCAAGCATGTCAAGTTCTGTAATCTGTACCTCATCTGCATGTTTTGCATATGTTGTAATTGCAGTATACAGTTCACTGGCACTAGGAGATTCCATTGAATAATGTGACTGCATGCCAATGCCGTCAATTCTTGTACCTTCTGCTGCCTTTATAGCATCTACAAGATTACATATACATTCCATTTTTGTTTTGTCTGTTTCGCCATAGTCATTATAAAAAAGCTTTACAGATGGGTCTGCATATTTATTAGCATATTTAAAGGCATTAATAATATACTCATTACTGCTGCCATAAATCTGGTGGTAATATGTTTCAACACTGCCATTTGCTTTTCTTATTCCACCCACTTCCCCATCTTCAGGGACAATTGCCTCATTAACAACATCCCAGCAGTAAACAAGGCCTGGATATTTTTCCTGGACATGCCCTGTTACAGCCTTTATATATTCTTCAAGCCTTTTATTCATGGCTTTACTATCAAGAAGTTTTCCACTTTTGTCTTTAAAGAATATTTCTGGTGTCTGTGAATGCCAGCAAAGCACATGGCCACGTACATGTATCTGGTCTTTTGCAGCTTTGCCCTGGTTGTATTTCCAGAAAGCATCAAGTGTAGTATCAGGAATTGTAAAATCAAGTTTAAGACTGCCATCATCATTAATTCCCTTAATAATATAATCTGGCTTCATTTCATTGCCTGCTGTCACACTGTTATAGTGCTTCTGTACAAGCTGCATTTTGTTGCTATTGGTAAGAATATCTGCTGTAAGCGCACCTCCCACCTTAAAGTCATAATTTTTATTTTTAGAAATAAAATAATCCTTTAATGAAGGTATGTCCTTTTCTATTGACAAATCTGCAGTATTTTCTGTAATCGAAAGGTCATCTACATAAAATGAATTTTTACATGTTTCATCAGCAACTTTAAATTGGAGTTCTTTAAGTTCTCCTGTCCAGTTTGCAGTAAAACTTCCGCTTATCTGCCGCCATTCATCTTTTGAGGCTGTAACAGTGTTGCCTGATATATTCCAGCCATCATAAACAGGCTCGCCACCGTTATCACCTGTTGACCGTATTGTAAGGCCTGCTTTTACTGTTGATTCTGCTGTATATTCTTCACCAAGCTTAACCCAGCAGCTAAAATTGTACTTTGTTTTGTTTTTTACCTTGCTTGTAATATCCTGTGCAAGTGAATTCCATGTATCAGACCTTCCGGTTACTTTTATATAACCACTGTCCTTGTCATGTCCGTTTCCATCATTAACAAACTCAAGCTTTGCCGTATCTGCAGTTGTTGCAAACCAGTTGCCGGCATCTTTCCCAAATGATGCATTGTCCAGGATGTTAGTATCTGAAGCAGACACAAATGCTGTAATTCCTGGTATTCCTGTACCAGGCACCGTTAATGCCATAGATGCACATAATGTTGTACATGCTATCTTTTTCAGTTTCTTAGCTAACATAAAACCTCCTCCATTCATTATTATTATTAGTAAATACCATCTATATTATATATATTTCCTGTAGAATTTTGTCCATTATAATTATGGTAAAAACAGGGGGAAAGTATAGAAAAAATGCCACAAAATTTGTTCTTTATAAAGCCTGCGCTCCAGCTCTGCCTGTGCCCCTTCAAAAAAAACTTCTGGCTGGCAGCTTTTGTATATATCCATATATTTATCCCATGTTTTATCAAAGTCATCTGCCATTATAAGCCTTGGCAGCCACTGGCGTTTTATATCATTCATATTTTTCCACACATATCCTTCTTTTGAAGAATAAGTAAGTTTTGAAGAGTATGAATACATTGGATACCATACTCCGGGCGCTTCATTACTGCCAAGCATTTCAACATAATTTTTACAGCCATATGCCTTAAAGCACTTTTTAACATCCTCTGGAAGTGAATCAAAAAAAATGCCTGCCTGGTTTTCCGGGGAAAAAGCATTAATCCCGTCTTCAGTCATACCTTCTTTTCTTGGAAAATACGAATAAGTACAGAAATGCCCTGTCTGCAATTTAACATCATCAGTCCTCATTATCTGTTCCTGGGTTTTATAAAACATCCCATTACTGCCAGTTTCATAATCTTCGCCTTCCACTCCCCAGAACCTGAGATTCTGTACTTCCTGGCTAAGTAAGTCATTTACAAACTGTAATGCCCCATCTATATCTTTACAGGTAACTGTTACAGATAAACCTCCCGAAACATCTAATTCCTTTGACCTGTCTACATGCCACTGGTTTTTTATATCCCTGGAAATTGTAATTGGCAATGGCACATAATCACACCCTTTGTTTCTTAAACCAAGTCTTTCATAAGAAGCTGTAATATCATATGCAAAATCCCACCACTGGTCAACCATGCCCAGTACAGCGCCTGTAGAAAGTTTTTCCAGATATTCATCATATGTGCTTGTAAAAGATTCAGCATCTATAATTCCCTTTTTAAATTCTTTATTGAGTATGCCAAAATATTTTTTTGCTGTGGGTGTAACATTATAATCCATTACCTTTTTACTTGACAAGTCAACTATGCAGCACCCGTCATTAGGATAACCATCAAGAAATTGTGGTACATTTTCCATGCAAAAATACCGCCAGTCATCACATAATATAGTAAATGCAATATTCTCTTTGCCATCTTCCATTTCAGGATTTGCCCTTATATAATTTTCCAGAAGTGAAAAATACTCACTGACAGTGCGTATATCTGGATAACCTGCCCATTCCAGTACCCGTGTCTGTATCCAGAAAGCTTCGCCATGGTGTATAGTTTCACAGTTCCCACCACTTACTACCCCGAATTGTGGTATCCAGTAAATATGGCCATCTTCCTGCCTGAAATTATCCCATTCATCCTGTGACAGATAATTATATATATTAGGGTATTTTTCCCAGTACTGGTCAATTGGAATTAATGCCCCGGCTTCAAGAAATTCCTGGCCTCCCTGTACAAAATCAGGATAGTTTCCATCAGATATATAATCATTGATTGCACTTTCTCTTGAAATACCATCATCAAGCCATGTTTCATCACATTCTGCACCTGTAATTTCTGCAATACGCTGTTTAATTTCATTGTTAGCATCAAGCATAAATCCTTTAGTATCAAAAAAAGCAGTATATGACCTTATGCTTTTGCCAGAAGGCGTATTTCTTTTTATACACATGAAATACAGGCATAATGTAGCAATTACCGCAAATATTAAAAGCAGATAGTATTTAATATTTTTCAACATAATATCTAGTCTCCATTTCAGGTTTTTAGTCTGGTCTGTCTTATTAGAATTATGAAATTATTATACTATCTGCTTTTTTTATGTGCAAGTTTTTAAAAAAACTAAATCTTTATTCTTTTACACCGCCAAGGGTAAGGCCTGTAACGAAATACTTCTGTAAAAATGGATAAATACATATAATTGGAAGCATTGTAATAATTGTTGCCGCTGCCCTTACAGATGTTGGTGTAACTGCACCTGCTGCATTTTTCATTGCTTCTGCTGAAGCGCCCTGGTTTGTTACTGATGACAGAAGTTTCATCAATTCATACTGTAATGTTGTATATTCACCGCTCATACGGTTATACAGCATTGCATCAAACCATGAGTTCCACTGTCCTACAGCTACAAATAATGCAACTGTAGCATACACAGGTTTACATAATGGTGATATGATTTTAATAAATATTGTTGTATAACCTGCCCCGTCAATCTGTGCTGATTCTACAAGGCTTTCTGGAAGCCCGTTCATATATGTACGTATTACCAGCATATTAAATGCACTTATCATTCCTGGTATTACATATACCCAGAATGTATTAGTAAGATGAAGCTCCTTATATAATATAAATGTAGGAATAAGTCCGCCATTTACATACATTGTGATAACCCAGAAAAGAGATAACTGCTTACGGAATAAGAAACGCTTCCTGCTTACGATAAAAGCTAACATTGCATTTGTGACCAATGAAAGTACAGTTCCGATTATTGTACGTGCCACTGTTATAACTGCACCTGTAACCAGGCTGTCTTTTTCCAAAACAGTTGTGTAATTCTTCCATGTAAATTTTCTTGGCAAGAGATATATCCCTCCCCTTAATGCATCAATTCCATCATTTAATGAAATTGCAAGGGTGTTTAAAACAGGATATAAAGTAATAATTACAAAAATAACCATAAAAACTGAATTAAATACTACAAAAGCTGTATTTGCAACAGATGTTTTTCTCTTAAGTTGTGTATTTGTATCTGTATTTCCCATATCAAAACCTCCTTCTAATACAGCTGTTCTTCACCATTACGCTTTGCAATCTGGTTAGCTATTACAATTAATATAATGCTGACAACACTCTTAAATATGCCTGCTGCCGTACCTATTGCATAGTCGCCCTGGCTGATGCCCCATTTCAATACGTAAATATCTATTGTCTGTGATACGCTCTGTACAAGACCATTACCTAACAAGTACTGTATTTCAAATCCTGCATTCAGTACATTACCGACATTCATAAGCAGAAGTATAATAATAGTAGGCTTTATTCCAGGCAGTGTTACATGCATAATTTTAGCAAACCTGCCTGCACCGTCGATTGATGCGGCTTCATATAATGATGGGTCAATTGATGTTATTGCTGCAAGATAGATAATAGCATTCCAGCCTGTTTCTTTCCACACATTGGCAAATGCCACTATAGGCCAGAAATAAGATGGATGTGCAAAGAAGTCAATAGGTTTATCAATTATATGCAGATTTCTCAGCAGTTCATTTACTACACCTGTACCGCTTAACATATCATGGAGAATACCTGTAACAATAATCCATGAAAGGAAATGCGGAAGGTAAGATATTGTCTGTATCGTCTTTTTAGCATATTTGTGTGTAATTTCATTTAACAGGATTGCAAATAAAATTGCCATTACAAACGTAACAACAAGATTGATTACACCCATTGCCAGCGTGTTCCTGATTACTCTTATGAAAGTTTCATCTGAAAACAGGCGTTGAAATTTTTCCAGTCCTACAAATTCTGAATGTAATAAACCCTTTGCAGGCTTGTAATTCTGGAATGCCATAAGCCATCCGCCTAAAGGCAGGTAATAGAAAATAAATCCATATATAACTATAACTAATGACCATATTAAAAGAACTTTCTGCTGTTTAATCTCTTTCCATGTAATTTTAACTTTCATTTCAGTTTCTCTGTTTGCAGCTTTTTTTCTTGCTTTACCAGCCATATGTACACCTCCTTAAAAACAGGCATATGGTTCTGGTCCATATGCCTGCCCATAAACTATATTCCGTAAGTTATATTATTATAGTCAATTACAGATACTACTCATACTTTGCTGCTTCTTTCATTCTGCGGTCTAATTCTGTCTGCATTTCACTAAGGAAGTCTTCCGGTTTGCATTTATTATATGCGTCCATATATTCATCCCATGCTTTATCAAAATCTTTTGCCATTACTACTTTTGGAAGGTATTCGTGTTTTATTTCGCCTATCTTTGTCCATGCCATACCGCCATCTGTATCAGTAGTAAGGTTATTTGAATAGCTCCACATTGGATACCATGC
>DKXQ01000205.1:5564-15723 GCA_002493085.1 Lachnoclostridium sp. UBA7122 | reverse complement strand
TAACATCTGACTTTCCAGATTCCAGGCCATCATAAAATTCATTAGCCTGGCCAGCCGGTTTCATTGCATTTATCTCATCACGGCTTGTTCCATCCCACTGTGGGAAGTATGAATATGTACATAAATGTGAAGCTTTATATGCAGTATCAGAACACTGTGTCCTCATTTCAGGAGTACGGCTGAATTCCCCTTTGTCATCTACCTTGTAATCAACATCCTTTACACCCCAGAAGCGCAGGTCATGTATTTCCTGTCCAAGCAGGTCGTCCACAAACTGTAATGCACCTTCTACATCGTCGCAGTTTACAGTAATTGCAAGACCTGTACCAGTATTTACAACACCGCCTGAGTTATGCCACTGGTTCTTTATGCCCTTGTCGATTGTAATTGGAAGTGGTACATAGTTACAGCCCTGTTTGTCAAGCCCTGCTGATTTAATGGCATCACCTGCTGTATATGCAAAATCCCACCACTGGTCTATCATTCCGAGTACACGGCCAGTTGACAATTTTGATATATACTCATCATATGTCTGTGTAAATGATTCTGTATCAACAATTCCTTTGTGATATTCTTCATTTAACTTTTTGAAATACTTCACTGCTGTGTCTGTAGTGTTGTAATCAATTATCTTTAATGTGTCAGGGTCTACAATACATGAACCATCATTTGGATACCCGTCAAGGAACTGTGGTGCATTTTCCAGGCAGAAATACCTCCAGTCGTCACAAAGGATTGTATAAGGTATATTCTTTGTGCCATCCTCCATTGTAGGGTTTTCCTTATTATATCTTTCAATCAGGTCGAAGTATTCATCCATTGTTGTTATTTCTGGATAACCAGCCCATTTAAGCACTCTTGTCTGTATCCAGAAAGCTTCATCATTATGTTCGCAGACTTTTTCTTCGCCATGTATATTACTAAACTGCGGAATCCAGTAAATATGACCATCATCCTGGCGCAGTGAATCCCATTCCTGTTCAGTAAAGAACTCCTTAATATTTGGATAATTATCAAGATAATCATCAAGGGCTACAAGTGCACCTGCATCATATAACTGCTGCTGGCCGCTGTTTCCTTCAATAAAGTCCGGATATTCACCTCCTGCAATAATAGTTCCAACTGCTTCTTCTGCTGTCTGCCCTGTCAGCCAGGTTTCTTTTACCTTTACGCCTGTCTTTTCTGCAATAATTTTCTGGATTTCATTATCATCATTAATTTCTGAACCAGGAACTGCAAAAAATGCTGTAAATTCTTTTACACCGCTTTTTTCTGAAGATGCCCCGCTGCTGCTGGTCTTTTTGTCCCCTTCCCCGCTGTCTCCTCCTCCACAGCCGGTTACAAATAATGCTGACGCTGCTAGTGTAAGCATCAAGTTTACTATTGCCTTTTTTCTCATATGAAGACCTCCTCTTTTTTTTATAAATATTTTATAAATAAAACATGAAATCTTCAATCTGGCAAACTATAGAAAAAAACATGGTAAAGTATAGCTGGTGTATTCCATACAATGTTAAGACCTGGACTGCCGTCTGTATTTAGCTGGTGTACAGCCTTTAGCACTGATAAAACGGTTTACAAAATAATCAAGGTTATGATATCCTACTTCTTCTGCAATCTGCAGTATTTTTTTATCTGTATGTATTAATAATGATACTGCTTTATCAAGCCTTATCTGGTTTAAATAATCCTTAAATGAACAGCCGTATTTTTTACGGAAAAGCTGCCCTAAATATGCACTGTTTACATAATATTTCTCACTAAGCTCTTTTAAGGTCAGGTTAGATGCATAATTTTTCTTAATCTCTCTTTCAATATTGCCAAGAACACCTCTTGAAACATTTTTACGTAATTGTGCAAGATAATCTGCATACTCATATGCAAAACCTAATACATGCGCTTTACTGCCTCTTATAAGGCCTTCATGGAATGAGTGTTCACTTATCAGTCTTATTACTTCTTCCTGGTTTACATTATCATCCTGTTTTGCTGCAAGATGTATAAGCTGGAATATGAGATAATTTATATTTAAATTCTTAAAATCCTCTGTTACCCCCCCCCACGTCTGTTGCATTGCCTCAAAAAAACAGTCTACAGCTTTGTGTATCTGTACTTGCTCATTTTGTTCAATAGCTGACAAAAGTGTATCAATTTCACTCTTACACAATATAACTCCATCATTTGAAACCTGTATTTCTTCATCATAATAGTATATTTCCTTACTGCTCCTGAAACCTTTGCATGACCTGAGTATGCAGACTGTACTATAAGATTTGGCAATGTTTTTTATATCATCAATTTTCTTTCCTACCAGCATAATTACCGGGATTTCAGCTTTACGTTTTAAGTTTGACATAAAATACCCAAGGTATCCTCTTTCAGTCCTCATGCTCTCCTTTGCCATATAATCACAATATACAAATCCAATATCATATACTCTCTCTTTGCCAGAAACATCAAAAACACAATGGTCTGCATTTTCACCTAAAAATTCTATACATACATCTGCCAGCTTTCTCTGGTATGCCCTTTTATCTTCATCAGATATATCTTCATCAAGCTGTTCTTCATCTAACTCAATTTCCACATAACGCAGGACTTCTGAAAAACGCATCTGTTCCTTTACGCACATTAAATTAACATTATCATATTTCCCGCCGATAACAGCTATAAGGTTTCTCGCAAGGTATGCTCTTTCAAGCTTACGGTTTTCTTTAGTTTCTTCTTCCTTATCTGCTTCTAACTCAGCTACCTTTCTTAATATTTCTAGCAGCTGCTCTTTTTCAATAGGTTTTAAAATATAATCTGTACATTTGTATTTTATTGCTTTCTGGGCATAAAAAAAATCTGCATAACCACTTAATATTACAAAAAAAGCATTTGATATCTCTTCTTCTCTTATCTTTTTTAAAAGTTCCAGTCCTGAAACTATTGGCATATTTATATCTGCAAGAATTAAATCTACACTGTTGCTTTTTAAAAATTTAAGTGCTTCATTGCCATCCTGTGCTGTTCCCACAATTTCAAAGCCTTCTTTTTTCCAATCAACTAGTATCTCCAGTCCTTGTAATATAAATGGTTCATCATCTACAAGC
This sequence comes from Lachnoclostridium sp. UBA7122, assembly GCA_002493085.1. Lineage (GTDB taxonomy): Bacteria > Bacillota > Clostridia > Lachnospirales > Lachnospiraceae > Butyribacter. The sequence continues at coordinate 12,628 of DKXQ01000205.1, read as the reverse complement.
AAAACCTTTAACATATTGTTACCTCCTGGCTTAATCTACATATTTTAAACATTTGCATGGGATTTTAATTTGTACAATAAGACCCATCCCTTCTTCCCCGTCAAGTTCAAATCCTGCTTCACCACCAGTTTCCATCTTCAGGCGCAGACATGCATTAACCACACCAACCCGCCCTTTTTCTTGTAAAAGTCCAATACTTGCATTACGCATCTTCCATAAAAGTTTTTCCATAAGAATCTCATCCATTCCTTTTCCTGTGTCTTCAATTTCCAGATACAGATACATATCTTTTATATAAATACGTACAAACACCCATCCTGGTGCTGCTTTACTTTCTATGCCATGTACACAGGCATTTTCAACAAAGGTTACTACTGTAAGCTTTGGTATTATATATTTCTTACATTCATCATCTACATTTATTTCATATGACAATTTGCTTCCAAACCTGTATTTCTGTATGCTTAAATATGCCCTTGCAAATTCTGTTTCTTTTTCTATTGCAACTAAATCTTCTCCCCAGTCTACATACTGCCTCTGTAATACAGCTAATTTTTCTATCATATCAGCAGTTTCGGTTTCTTTTTTCAAAACACTGTGCATCCTTATACTTTCTAGTGCATTAAACAAAAAATGCGGGTTAATCTGGCTGTGAAGTGCAAGCAGTTCGGCTTTCTGCCTTGCAACTGTCATTTCCTGTTCTTTTATTTTATTTTTATAGACTATTTGTATAAGCGAATTTATTCTCTTTGCCATTTTATTATAGCTGCGCATAAGGTTTCCTATTTCATCTTCACCATGCACATTTTCAATTCCAATAAGATTTTCATTATTTATATTCTTAAATGTATCACTTAATATTCCAAGCCTTACTGTAAATGATTTATTCAAAAACCGCAGCATAATTGCAGGCAACACAGCATTTAGAAATACTAGAAATAATATGACAGGAAAGTTTTTGCGTATCTCTGCCAGGATATTTATCTGGGAATTAATAACACATATTTCCATTTCTGCACCGTAAATATCCATTTCTGTTTTATAACCTACCTTGCTGTAATTACTAAATTCTTCAAATTCCTTGCCTATGCTTGTATATTTTCCATTTGATAAAACAATCCTTCCATTGTGGCATATAAAAATATCCATCTGGTAATTCATCTGTTTGAGATATCTGTTTATGCCAGCATAATCAAGCTCTATTAAAAGAATTTTTTCCCGTTGTTTATTATAAAAATCTAACTTTTGTATAAACATCATTTTACGCTGTGGCTCTGCTGCCGGCCATTGTGTTGTATCATAATCAAAATATAAAAGCTGTGGCATCCCTTGTTTTTTAAAAAATGTATACCACTGTGAACCAGATTCTTTTTCAATTCTGGAAAACCTGCCACCATTAATAATTGTATTATTATCACTGTACATAGTAAATTTTATATTATCAAGTACGGCAATATTGCCAGGCCACATATGTTTTGTGAACTTCTGGTAACTTGTTACATATTCATAAGAATTTTTATATTTCCTGTCCATAAAATCATTAGTTTTTCTGTCCATATATATGCTTTTGCCAAGCCTTGCTGCCTGTTCAATCTGGTTCCCAAGGCTGTACCTGACAGCATTTGCCATATTGTCCATCTCATTATACATTGATATTTTTTCTGAACAGACGACAATATAAACTATTATACTATCTGTAAATATTAGTGGAAACAGTACACATATTATATATAATAAATAAAACTTTTTCTTTATTTTATAATTGTCAATATGTTCTTCCAGTTTATGTAAGATATTTTTCATTTTATCCTCCATGATAGCTTACGGAAGGCCCTAAATATGATTTTTTTAAAATATCTTTTGAAATAAATATCCCTTCTAATACAAATTCCGGGTCTATAGCATATATTTCTATCTTATTCAGGCCCTGGTTTAGATTTATATGTAACCTGGTTTTATGTACCTGCTCCATTACTCCCTGGCTCCATTCTGCATTGCAGGCCTCCCCGGCTTTGTAGTCTTTGGAAACTGATGGAATTTTTCCTAAATCTTTATTATTCACAGACAGCCCAAAATATATCCTGCCTCCTTCTGTTAATGGATTTGACGGAGCCTGCCAGATTTCCAGGTAATATAATCCCTCTTCCTTTACTACAATATTATACCCAAGTACTGGTAAAACTTCACCAGCAGAACAGTTTTTTACTGGAAGTGCTTTACAGGCACAGCCCAGCTTGCCATAATTACTTAGAAGCTCCCATTTCCTGATACTGCCATCTATCTTATATGAATAATGGCCTGCATGTATTGATATGACCCCATCTTTTTCAAAATATGTGCCTTTCTGGAAACCTTGTGTATCCAGACGGCATCCCCATATACTGACAGCCACTTTTGCACCAGCACCTTTTATATAAATTACATGTTTCTTTGGCATATCAGGCAGCAGGCTTTCTATACATGAAATGTAAAGAGTACTGTGGCAGGATATATGTTTTTGTGTCTGTTCCAGCTTAAGCCATGCACATCCGGAAGAATCTATAGTACATTCAAATTCCTCTTTTCCACCATTATCAATTTCAATTCTGACAGTATTTGTTCCTGGATATAAAAAATCTTTGATTTCTATATTCTCCGGCTCTCCATAATTTTTTACTGCAATTTCCCTTTTATTTTTTAGCGATACTATCATCTGTGCATTGTCTAATGGTTCAACTGTATAACGCACTGGCCATCTGCACCCGTCTTCATTCCATTTTACAAAGCCAGTATGGTGCCCAAGTTCCATCCCGCTCCATTTGCTGTTTTTAAATGCTGCAAATTTTTCTCTATATCTTTTATTTTTATAAATTTCACACCTTACTTTATCCCTGTATTTATTGGCTATTATTTTGCCCTGTTTTGCATAATGTTCATTCTTTCCGGCATATAGGTTCATAAGAAGTGTATTTGTACACATAAGAACCTGATACTCTATAATACTGTAATATGTGTCAAGATATTCTGCTGGCATTTTTCTCTTAATATTATCTGATTTCTTTCTCAATTTTATAATCCGTTTAATCATTCTGTCTGATTCATCATAATTATATGCGTGAAATGTACTGCTGTCCAGTGATTCTGGTTTGTGCATTGATGCCAGGTTTATACATTCATTTAATACATCATTAATGGGTTTAATAATATCCTTACACTCTTCTTTCTTAAACTGCGTTTTAATCCATTCCATTGTATAAACATTATAACTGTCCAGATTTTTTGTACCCCATTTATCAAAATCGTACGCCATGTCCATAAAATAAGAAAGTGGAAATTCATTTCCTTTTATATCACCTGCATTGACTATCCACATATCATGTATGCCATATTCATATGCCTGTGTCATCTGCTCCCATATTTTTGATAACTGTGTTGTGTTTATCCACTCATAAGAAACAGGCTCACCATGATAATCCAGATGGTAATACATGCCAAAACCCCCGGTATGCTTTTGCATGGACTTGTCTGGGAGTTTCCGCATATATCCATAATTATCCTCACAAAACATTAATATTACAGAATCAAGGCCGTCCCAGTCTTTTAATCCTCTTACTTTATATGTGCCGTAAAAATATTCTTCTACTTCTTTATAAATTGCCATCAGCCTTGGATGGGTATAATCTTTTGTATCAGCATATCTGGATATTAACTTGTCCTGCATGGTAATGATATCTTTCCATAAATTTATGCTTTCTTCAAGGGAATTGCTTCCCTGCATTATACTGTCACGCTCACCTCTCATACCGACAGTAATTATGTTTTCATATTTTCCACTGCGTATAAGCCCATCACGCCAGAATTTTAACAATCCGTTTTTATTAGTAACATAATTCCACTCTGTTCCATATTCCTGATTATTGCTTTTATATATATCCCACTCCTCGCCTGCCCTCAGACATGGTTCATGGTGGGAGTTGCCAATAATTATCCCATACTCATCTGCTAATTCTTCGTTGCTGCTGCCTGGCCCGTCAAGTGCAAATGACGAAGACCACATTGCAGGCCAGAGGTAATTTCCTTTAAGCCTTAAAAGCAGTTCAAATACTTTGTCATACATTTCTGTACAAAACCCGCCAAAATGTTCCATTGCCCAGTTTCCAAAACAAGGCCACTCATCATTAATAAAAAATCCCCTGTATTTTACTGAGGGTTCTTTAGATATTTCTTCCATATCTTTGCTAAAAACAATGCTGCCTGTACATTCTACATATACATCACCCCAGTATACAAGAGGGCTTATCCCAAATTTTTCTGACAGCCTGAATATGCCATAAATAGTTCCACGTTTGTCACTTCCTGCTACCACCAGCATTTTTTTAATATTTTCACAGGGATTTTCTATAAAAAATATCCCATATACTTCCCTGTGGTTCTTTATCCTGCTTAAATCAATTTTCCCATTTTGTTCTATAGTGTCTAAAATACTGCTTCTTCCGGCTGTTGCAAACAGTACTGCTTCTTTAGCACCTTCAGGGCAGCTATCTGTTATACATGGTTTTTGGCCTATTACAAGTTCCATATCCCCTGCTGCCTTACACGCAATTTTTTTAATACCTTCATATGCTGTATTTTCAACAATAATAGGAACACATTTATTTATATCCGAAACTATCTGTTCTTTATTATCCATTTAGAGCCTCCTGCCTGTAATTTCCAAAATGATAATCAAATACCCCGCAGCAAGCTGGCGGGGTATCAAATTTGTTCTTAGTAATCTGTTATACATTCATTACCTGTTCTTTTTATTATAAAAGTATCTGTTTTCTTTCCTGTAAGCTTTTCACTTCTTTCACCAGGCTGCTGCCCTCCAATGCTTATAATATATTCCCCAGGCCTTAAAACACACTGTCCGTCTTCTGTAATAATTGCAAAATCCCTTGGATTTAATGTAAATTCTACTTCTTTCTCTTCACCTGGAGCTAAATTTACACACTGTACTTTCTTTAACTGGTATCCTGGTTCATAAGCTTCAGGGTCTTTATGTTTTATATAAACCTGTACACTTTCATTAACTTTATAAGAGCCTTTATTAGTAACTTTTGTCTTTACCAGAACACTGTCAGTAATTGTACATTCTGTAATATCTGTAGCTGAATCTGAATAATATATATCTGAATATGACAAACCATATCCAAAAGGATATAACACTTTACAATCCGTATAACGGTATGTTCTGTTTGACATACTATAATCACAGAAATCAGGAAGGCTGTCTGTATCTTCGTAAAATGTAACTGGAAGCTTGCCTGATGGAGAATCTTCACCAAATAGTATTTCTGCGATTGCCTTTCCGCCACGTGCTCCTGGATACCATGCATCAATAACTGCATCTACATTCTTGTCTGCCCATGAAATATCCATTGCACTTCCTGCAAGTAATACAAGTATTACAGGCTTTCCAACTGCTGTTATTGTCTCCAGAAGCTCCTGCTGCAGCCCTGGAAGTTTAAGGTCTGGCTTATCCCCGCTGGCATACTCATTACCTGCATCTCCTTCTTCACCTTCTATAGTGGCATCAAGTCCCAGGCATAAAACTACAACATCAGCCCTTTCCGCAGCTATAACCGCTTCTTCAAAACGGTCTTTCTTTTCTGCAAGAAATTCTACTTTATCCCTGTATAAATGGCAGCCCTCAGCATATAATACTTCTTTTTCATATTCCAGGTATTGCTGTATTCCCTCAAGTGGTGTTATATACCTTGAAGATGTCCCTGTATAATTGCCCACAAGTGCATCCCTTGAATTAGCATTTGGCCCTATTACTGCAATTGTATTTATTTCTTCTTTATTTAAAGGCAGGATATTATTTTTATTTTTTAGTAAAACCATGCTCCTCTTTGCTGCTTCAACAGAAAGTTCTATATGTTCCTTACACTCAACTTTACTATATGGTATATCTTTGTATGGGGATGGGTAATTCTCCATCATTCCTAAACGTATCCTTACTTCAAGCAGGCGTTCTGCTGCTTCTGTTATTGCTTCTTCACTTATAAGCCCTTTTTCATAAGCAGGCATAAGATGTAAATATGCTGTACCACAGTTCAAATCACAGCCATTATTAACTGCCATTGCAGCAGATTCTTCAACTGTATCTGTTACATGGTGGTTTTCATGGAAATCATTTATTGCCCAGCAGTCAGATACTACATGTCCTTCAAACTGCCATTCATTCCTTAATATATCTTTTAGCAGTTTACGGCTGCCACATGCCGGTTCACCATTTACCCTGTTATAAGCTCCCATTACTGCTTCAACTTTTGCTTCTTTTACACACCGGCTAAATGCATAAAGATAAGTGTCATATAAATCATGCACAGACACTTTGGCATCAAATTCATGACGGACTGCTTCTGGCCCGCTATGTACTGCAAAATGTTTTGCGCATGCAGCCGATTTAAGATGGTCTTTATCTTCTCCCTGTAACCCTTTTATATATGCCATTCCAAGCTCTGATGAAAGATAAGGGTCTTCCCCATATGTTTCATGTCCGCGTCCCCATCTTGGGTCACGGAATATATTTATATTAGGAGCCCAGAATGTCAGCCCTTTATAAATGCCACGGTCTCCACGTTTCGCAAATTCATTAAACTTTGCACGGCCTTCAGTTGATACAACATCCGCAATCCTGTATAAAAGTCCTGTATCAAAAGAGGCTGCCATTCCTATTGACTGTGGGAAAACAGTTGCCACACCAGCCCTTGCCACACCATGCAGTGCTTCGTTCCACCAGTTATATGCAGGTATTCCAAGCCTTTCAATAGCCGGGGATTCATAAAGCATCTGCTGCATCTTTTCCTCTATAGTCATTTTTTCTACAAGCTCATGCGCATATTCTCTTGTCTTTTTGCTCATTTCTTTTCCACCTTTATAATATATATTTTTCCAAAATACCCATATCAGATTACAACATTATTGTAATAAAAACAGCGCTTTTAATCTTCTAAATTTTTGCCTATAAATTATCAATTCTTGCTAATACAGGCTGCATCCAGTTTTTGCATTGTGGCTCTGGCGGTTTCAAAATT